>NZ_DCRI01000051.1:629-65127 GCF_002324975.1 Acinetobacter sp. UBA1496
AGGTTTGTGCAACAAAGCCCAGATAAAATAATGATAAATAAAAAATTTAAAAAAAGAGTTCTTAAAATATTTTTTCCTTAATTATTTTGATCACAATAAAGCCCTCAAAAATGAGGGCTTTATTTGATACTTAAATATAATAACTGGTTTTGGTCATTAACTTGGAAATGCCGGTCATGGCAATCTTGACGGGAAGCGGTAAATCTACGCCGCCCGCAGCCAAAGCTGTATCACGGTGATGCAGTTCATCTTCATTCATCTGTTCTAGAATGCGACGTGAGCGTTCATCCTGTGCTGGCAGCTGATTAATATGATGCTGTAAATGCATACTCACTTGGCGTTCGGTTTCTGCAACAAATCCAAGACTGTATCTGTCACCCGCAATGCCGGCAATTGCACCCATCCCAAAGGAAAGGCCGTACCAGACCGGATTGAGTAAACTGGTATGGCTATCCAGTTCTTGTAAGCGGTCTTCACACCAGGCCAGATGATCTTGCTCCTCAATTGCCGCCTGTTCCATTTCCCGACGTACATTTGGTAATTTCGCGGTTAATGCCTGTCCATGATAAAGCGCCTGTGCACAAACCTCACCACTATGATTCACACGCATTAAACCAGCCACATGACGGGCATCACTCACGGTAAGCTGGGTTTCAACCGGTTTGGCTGGATTTTCCCGTTGTGAGGAAGTCGTTCCTGGAACAAGACTGCGTAATGCCTGGTCAAAAGAATGAATAAGCTTATCGACACCTGTATATTGACGCATGAATTAATCCTCCAAAGGGGCTTTTGCGGTTTTGATCATCGGTTTCAATCTATAAAGCAGCCATAAAGTAAACAGGCCACTCAACACTGCAGTAATACAGAAAAGTATTTTAAGATCAAACTCTAGAACGCTTAAAATAATAATCGAGAATATAGCAGAAGATACCATGAAAACGGCATTCAGGATGTTATTTGCTGCAACTACACGTGCACGATGTGAGCGGGGAGAATGCGCTTGCATCATGGCATACAGCGGCACGATATAAAAACCGCCACTGATGCCCAGTAAAGTTACCGCCAGCATCACATGATAATAGCTCCAGCCTTGCTGGAATACATCTGCCAAGCCGAGTAACGTACCGGTACGTTCCGGAACAAAGGCAAGACTTGCTGCTAGATATAAGGCAAAAACCACGAGACCAATAGCACCAATCGGTACCATTTTAATATTGACCTCAGTACCGCCTAATCTGCGGCATAAATAAGAACCTAAACCGATCCCGACAGAGAAAAAGGTCAGTAGCAAACTGGCGACATTTTCAGAAGCATGTAGGTTTTGTAAGGTAAGCTGTGGAATCTGAGTAAGATAGGTTGCCCCATAAAACCAGTACCAGGAGTTACCCAGCAGAATTAAAAAAACCAGCGGTAAACTTTTGGCATATTTAATGGTCTGAAAGCTGGTCCGGAAAAAATTCCAGTCAATGTTGATTTCAGGCGCTGGAATGCTCTGCTTCAGAATATAACGACTGGAGAGATAGCCAATCACGGCGATACTTAACACCGTCAGGCTGATCCAGATCAGATTGCCTGTAGAAGCAGCAATGACTGCACCACCCAGAATCATACCGAATAAAATTGCTAATGAAGTGCCTGACTGGAACAGCGCGTTACCTGACATCAGTTCATCTGGTTTTAATACTTCAGGCAAAATGGCATATTTAATCGGGCCGAAAAAAGTGGATTGAGTGCCCATTAAAAACAGGGCGAACAATAGCATCCATAAATGACCGAGCAGGAAGCCAATGGTGCCCAGAATCATGATCACAATTTCAAAAATCTTTAAATAGCGAATCAGCTGGGAACGTTCATATTTATCTGCAATCTGGCCTGCCGTCGCAGAGAAAATAAAATAAGGCAAAATGAACAATAGTGCAGCAAGGTTATTTAAGGTGCTAATACTGGCTGATTGTTGCTGAATCCAGCCATAGGTAATCACCAATAATAATGCCTGTTTAAAAACATTATCATTCAGTGCACCAAAAAACTGGGTTAGGAACATGGGTAAAAAGCGGCGGCTCGCTAACAAATGTTCATTGTTGTTCATATAAGACGTGCTACATTAAGATTTATTAAGAAATGTGAGATATACGTAAACATTGAGAAAAATCATGTAAGATACTTTCGTCCATGTAAAGGCAAAACCCAATAATTTAAGTTCTTTAGCTTATCTTTTTCGGTCAAATAATCAATTAAAGAATGTATTCGTTTAGAGTTTGCTATGCCCGCAAAGAGAAAATTTAAACAAACGATGCTAAATCGTAGTATGGGGTCTCTCGTACCGTATCATGGCCGAGCCAGGCTATGTATGAGTATATTTTTCATGATGTTATCGCATCAGGGCATGGCACAAACCGAGCAGACGGAAACTCCGGTAGCACTATCTCAGGCAGAAATGATCGAAGAGTTATCCCAGGAAGCCGTACGACAAGGGGTAGCTACGACCGAAGCTGAAGCAACAGAAAAAGTTGAAGAAGCTTTAGAACTTGAAACTTCGACTGTAGATAGTATGCAAATGCTGAAAGAACAGCAGACTATGGGAACGTCTCTGGGTGAATTTCAGCCAATTGAGTTTGATGATTTAGAAAGTCTGCCGGTGCAAACGATTGACCAGAGTATGGCCAATGAGATTTATCAGGTTGCGGAAGAAGCGAAACGCGAGGCGCAAGCCTATCGCCAGACCGCGCAAACTGAAACAGTAGTCAATGATATGAGTCAGCAGGAACTAGTTGAAATCAATCAGGCACCTGTGAATGTTGATCAGCTTATGCAGTCCATTCAGGCCGATAGCCAGATTATTGTCCAAAGAAATGAGTCGGGTGCGACCTTATCCGAGTTGCCTGCACCAACGACGCCTGAAAATGATAAACGCCCTAATATTTTCAAGCGACTGTTTTATAAAATACGTCCACCTCGCCAGATTATGACCGCCAGTTTGCCTCGGATCAGTGCAGATGTGGTCATTGTGAATGGAAATGGCACTGCACAAAGCAATGGCGGATTGAATCGTAAAGCTCAGTCAGAAGGTTATACGAATCTCAGAAATAATGTAAAAGCTAAACTTTCTAGCTTTACCCAGGAATCCTTTGAAGATTTTTCATCTGCATTACCGCAACTCCGTAATCTGTCCAATCAGGCTGCCCAAGCTGTAGGTTATTACAATGCCCAGTTCAGATTTGAAAAATTATCAGATAGCCGGGTCAGAGTTTATGTAACCCCGAATGAGCCGGTCATTATCAATACCCATAATATTGAGTTTAGTGGGCCAGGTGGTGAACAGCCGCAGTTCCAGGTTATTAGTCTTCTACCTGAACAGGAAGAAGGTGATATCTTTAACCATGGGGATTATGAAAAAAACAAGGACCGGATTAATACCGCAGCCAGCAACAATGGTTATTTTGATGCTTACTGGCGCTTGCATGATGTGCGCATTGCCCAACCCGAAAATACAGCCGATGTGAATCTGCGCTTTGAAACAGGTGAGCGTTATAAACTGGGTAATGTAGAGTTCAGGATGAGTGATCCTGAAAAAGAATTTCCACTGAATCGTGATGTACTGGAAAGTCTGGTCACCTGGGAAGATGGTGCTGACTACACCTTCTGGCGTGTGAATAGCTTGGCCAACAACCTGACGAACTCACGTTATTTTAACTATACGCTGGTGGATACAATTCGTCCTGATCCTATTGATCGAGAGCTGGAACTGGCACCGGATATTCAGAGTCTGATAGAAGAACAGAAGTTTTCAGAAGATGAAATAGGTGTGGCCAAGAAAGCTGCACCGGCATCCAATCAGGAAGTTACACAGGATGTGGTGGATGAAGATCAGTTCGCCGGTAGTCGTGATGCAGAAAATCCAAACTTAAGAACTTTGCGGGTTCAGCAGCAGACCAAAGAAGACGAAGAAGAACGTTTAAAGGCTCAGGCTCGTGAAGAGAAAAAAATTCCGGTGATTGTGACACTGAATGCAGACCGTCTTAACAGTGCCGAAGTCGGTCTGGGTTATGGTACGGATACCGGAACACGCTTACGTGGACAATATCGCCGTGCGATCGTAAACAAACGTGGTCACTCATTTGATGCCAACCTTGAATTGTCACAAATCCGTCAGTCAATTGATGGCCGTTATAATATTCCATACAACCATCCACTTAATGACTATATCAGTATCGTGGGTGGTTATGAACGTGAAGAACGTGATGGTGTGGCCCAAGGTGATGGCCTGTTAATTGAATCCGCGGTACTTGGTGCTGACCGGATTATTAAAAATCCGCGTGCTAATTGGCAACAAACTTACGGTCTACGTTACCGTCTGGATCGTCTGACGCAGGATGGTTCGGTTGATTTTAGCCAGATTCCGGAAGCATTCAGATTCAATACTGAAGATGAACAGCAGTCTTTACTGGTGGGTTATGAAGTTTCCCGTACTGATAGTGATCGCCGCGTGAACCCGACCAAGGGCTTTAAGCAAACCTATAAAGTCGAATTGGGCAGTGAAGCTCTATTGTCTGATGCCGATATGGCGATTGTGAATGCAGGCTGGCGTTTTATCTATTCACTGGGTGAAAATGCCGATCATCAGTTTGTTGGACGCGCGGATCTGGGTTATATCTTTACTGAAGATTTTGCCAAAGTACCTTATAACCTGCGCTATTTTAGTGGCGGTGATCAAAGTATCCGTGGTTTTGACTATAAGAGTCTTTCTCCAGAAATTGAAGGCTTTAAAGTGGGCGGACAGGCTTTGGGTGTGGCTTCACTGGAGTATAATTATCAGTTCAGGGAGGGCTGGCGCGCTGCAGTATTTGCGGATGCCGGAAATGCCTATAATGAGGATTTTAGTAATCCGACAGAATATGGTGCGGGGTTGGGGATTCGTTGGGCTTCACCGATTGGCCCAATTCGTTTAGATGTGGCGACCGGACTGTCGGATGACAATTATCCGATTCGTTTGCACTTCTTTATTGGCTCGCAGTTATAAAACATTTATTAATTAAAAAATAGTTATTTGGGTAGATCATGGTCGAAAACCAACCACAGCCAGAACAAGAGCAACAACCTGAAGTTGTGCCGAAAAAGCGCCGTATATTTAGAAGTATTCTATTGTCGGCCCTTTTTTCTCTTATTTTTCTGCTGTCTGTACTGGCGATCCTGTTTTCTACCGATAAAGGCAGTAAATTCCTGCTCGATCAGGTGATGCAGCGCCAGGAAATCATTCATTATGAATATGAAGGTGGGAACCTGTGGCGCGGGATTATCCTGAAAAATGTTCTGGTTACCCTGAAACCGGTCGATGTCAAAATTGACCGTGCTGATGTCAAGCTGGGTTGGCGGGCGATTATCAAAAAAGAAATTCATCTGACTGAAGCAGATGTACTGAATTTACAGATTATTAATAAAAATCCGCCAAGTGATGAGCCATTCAAGTTCAATGCAATTCGTTTACCGTTTGTATTGCGGGTTGATCATTTACTTCTCGATCACTTGGTGATTAAGACTCAGACCAATGCAGTTGATTTTTATAATATTGAACTGAATGAAGCATTATGGTCAGGTACCGAGCTGAATTTCGAAGATTCCCGCATGGACATGGGCTATCTGTCGGTACGTGAAGCTACTGGGAAAATGCAGTTTGAAGGTAAATATCCACTAGATGCACGCGGTATTCTAAATCTGCCTTCACTCAGAGAAAGCTTGAATATTCATGATATTCAAGTACGTGCTAGAGGCACACTGGATACCATTCAGGCCGGGGTCGCGACCAACACGCCAGATTTGCTGACAGGCTGGGCAGTTCTGCACCCGATGCGTCCTAATGTACCCATGCGTGGTGAACTCCAGTTCAAGCAATATCACTGGCCAATCCTGACAGAGCAAAAACTGTTTACGAAAGATGGTGTGGCTGAGTTTAATGGGAATACCAAGCGCCTGGATCTGAATGTCCGCACTGATATTGAAGGTGAAAATATCCCGGATGGGCAATATACCGCAGTGATGTACACCGATCTGGTCAATCAGCTCAATATTACTGATCTAAATGGTCAGCTGATGAAAGGTTCGGTAAGCCTGGCAGGTACTGTAGGCTGGGCTGATCAGGTGGATTGGGATCTGACAGGTCGCATGAATGGGATTGATCCGAAACATCAGCGAATTCCACAGGTGGTGCAGGACTTTCTGCCACCAAGTCTGGACGGTAATATTGCCTCTACCGGTAATCTGGAAAATGGCCTACATTTAACAGGACTGGTGGATTTTGACCGCTATGAAACCTGGAATATCAAGCTGGATCAGAAGCCGGTTAAAGACAATAAAGCTCAACCGATGTTACTGGATGTAGCCTGGAAAAATATTGACCGTGCTGTGCCTTATATCGGCTGGTTAAAAAGTGAATCAGGAGATGTCGATCTGGTACTGGTCGAAGGCCAGCAAAATATCCATGTCGCTACCCAGGTTGCTCAGCATGAAGAAGGACTGTTACCTACAGGAATGTATCAGGCACAACTAAACCTGAAAAATAATATTCTGAATGTTCCAAGTTTTAAATATAGTGGAAATGGACAGGCCGGCAGTCTAACAGGTAATGCACGGGTTGAACTGCCAGAAGAAAAACGTCAGCTCAAATGGTCCGCAGTATTAAATGCCCAGAACCTGAATACTCAAACTCTGGCTGCAGCTTCACCAATTGACCGCTTGAATGGTCGGGTAAAAGCCAGTGGTTATGCACGCCCGAATCAGCAAATTATTAATCTTAGCGGTGTAGATCTGACCGGACGACTGGCTGCGCAAAATGAAACCGTTCATCTGACAGGTAATAGTAATATTGCCTTGTTGTTCCATGATGAAAAAGTAGGTGGCGGATTCAAAAGTTATGCGGTCAATTATGATGGTGCATTAAGTGCCAGCCAGATTAAGGCCAGTCAGGGATTGTTGAAACTGCGCTTGTCAGGTACGCCTGATATGCTCAATATCAAGGAACTGCGTCATGATGGAGTCGCTGGAAAAATTAATGCCAATGGTCAGGTGAACTTGGCAAATGGTATTGGCTGGAATGTAAATGCCTCTCTGGTGCGTTTCAAACCTCAGTATTTTAATGCCAAGCTTAAAGGTGAATTGTCTGGCAATCTGCAAACCCAAGGTGTCTGGTCGGATGCAGTGAAGCGTGTCCAGATTCAACGCTTAAATCTGGCCGGTATATTGAATAATAAACCGGTACGCGGTAAGGGTAATCTGGCTGTATTGATTGACTCCAAGCAGCGTGGTTTTGTACCGCAGCAGTTTGAAGCCAATAACCTGTTCCTGTCTTATGCCAGCAACCAGATACAGGCCACAGGTAATGCACAAAATCTGCAACTTAAAGTGAATGCGCCGGCATTATATGAGCTTTATCCGGGATTAAGAGGCCGGGTACAAGGCTATATTAATATGCAGGCACAACCGCGTTTACAAGCGACTGCGAATCTGGCAGTGGACAATTTTGCCTTCAAGAACCTGTTTAGCGTAGACAAGATTCGGGTACGTGGCCAGTTACCGACTTCACAAACCACACCGACTTTATTGACTGCGACCATGGATCAGTTGCGTAGTGGCAATAGACAGATTGTACGCGGTGAAGTGTCACTTGCTGGAACGCGCGCCGCGCATGTGCTACAAGTTCAGGCTGAAAATAAGCTGTCTAAATTCTTTGTTCAGCTCGCAGGTGGTTTTAATGCACAAAATAACTGGTTAGGCCAGATCCAGCGCGGTGATTTCGACTCACTGCGTACTCATCTGGTGCAGCGTCAAAATGCAGCTGTAATTTATAACACTGCACAGTCGGATCTGTTTGTTGGCGCTCATTGCTGGATGAGTCAGCAAAGTCAACTTTGCTTTGACCAGCCAATTCGAGTCAATAAAACTCGAGGTAGTGCTTCATTTATTACCCGTAACCTGGATTTGGCTGACTTTAGTGCCTTCCTGCCAGAAGGCATAGCATTAACCGGTAAAGTGAATGGTTATGCCAAGGCAGCTTGGGCACAAGGTGCTAAACCGAAAATTGATGCTCGTCTGGTAACCCGCAATGGGGTGATCGGCTTATCTTCTGATGATCCGGAATATTTAGGCTCGACTTTAAAATATGATGAAGTGGGGCTAGTCGCAAAAAGCGTGGCCGCTGGATTACAGATTCGTCTGGATGTGAAAACGCCGGATATTGGTACAGGCTATGCCAATGTAATTATTGATCCATATCGTGACAATAAACCAATGCGTGGCGAGATTGCCTTTAACCAGGTTCAGCTGAAGGTCTTTAAGCCATTCATTCAGGATGTGCGTAATCTGGATGGTACCCTGTCGTATGCAGGTAAAATTAGCGGAACGTTAACCGATCCATTACTTGAAGGTGAAATTCGGGTTAAGGACGGGGCGATCAGCATGATTTCATTACCAGTCAATCTAACCAATGTGCAGCTCTATTCATCAGTCCGTCAAAATACCGCGACTATTAATGGTGCATTTAATAGTGGTCGTGGTGCTGGTAAATTAACTGGTTCTGTAGACTGGAAAGGTGATCCTCGCGTACAGCTTAAACTTCAGGGCGAAAATCTGCTGATTCGCCAGGCACCGCTGATTACTGCGGTGGTTACGCCTGATCTGACCCTGGATATGTATCCGTTCAATAAAAAATTGAGCTTGAGTGGTAAGGTCGATGTTCCTCGTGCATTGATTTCTATGCCTGAAGCGTCTGAACCTGTTGTGGGCTTGTCTTCTGACGTACGCGTAGTACGTGAGGGAGATGACCAGCTCGCCATTCTGAAAGCGGCACGTCCATGGGATATTCGCGCAGATGTTGCAGTGTCGTTAGGAAATCAGGTGATCTTCCAGGGCTTTGACAGCCGTATTCCACTCTTAGGTCGTGTCAATCTGACACAACGTGGTCTGGAATCTGCGATGCGTGCCAATGGTGCGATCGGGGTATCACAACGGGTGAAAATTGAAGCTTATGGACAAAGTCTGGATCTGAACCGTGCAATTGCACGTTTCAATGGCCCGTTGTCGAATCCAACCCTGGATATTGATGCCAATAAATCCATTCAAGGTAGCACGGTGGGTGTACGTGTCACTGGTACAGCCTCAAGTCCTGCCATTCAAATTTATAATGATGCTGGCCTGTCTGAACAAGAAGCGTTGAATGCTCTGATTACTGGTCGTATTAATGAAGGGGCTTCAGGCTTGAGTCAGGCAGAAGGTTTCAGATCTGATGTAAATAACACCATTGCAGCCGCAGGGATCAGTCTGGGCTTAGGCGGTACGCGTGCCTTGACCAACCAGATTGGCCGCAGCTTTGGCTTGAGCGGTCTGGCACTGGATGCACAGGGAACCGGGGATGATACTCAGGTGTCTGTAACCGGTTATATTACGCCAGACTTATATATCCGTTATGGGGTTGGCGTATTTACCCCAGTAAACAAGTTGACTTTACGTTATCAAATGAATCAGCGTTTATATCTGGAAGCCAGTCAGTCTTTAGAACGTGCAATTGACTTATTCTATAACTGGCGGTTCTAAGCTAATAAAAAGCCCTCTAAATGAGGGCTTTTTTATAGGCAAGAGATTTTAAAATAGCCTAAGCATTTAAATCATCAAGCTATACTGATTTAAGGTATTCAATAAAATTAATCCTTAAAGGTCTCGTTCAGTGCATTCTGAACGGCTTCCACTCGGGATTTACAGGCTTTATACGCCTGCATAGACTCTTCGACGATTTTCATCAAATTATCAATATCTGGTTCTTGCTGAGATTCAAGTAATTCAGCATTCTTTTTCAAGATGTCATAGCCTTCCTGAAAGCTCAAAGTATCATGACTCATGGGGAGTTACCTGCGTAAGTTGTGCTGAAAATAGGCCATCGTGTAATTCAACTTGAACGGGTTGTTGCACATCAATTTGATGAATTGAACGAACTACGTGTTCTTGCTGGCGCACAATGGCATAGCCTTTGGACAAAACATGTTTGGGATTTTGCAGTAGTGTTTCCCGCATCAGGGCATCTAGCTGCTGATTAATTAGTTGGGTCTGTTGCTGGGCAAGGTTAGAAGTATTGGACTTGAGCTGCTCTAAACGTTGCAAGGCATTCACAATCTGGTGATTGGCCAGATTTTGGATTAGTTTTAAATATTGCTCATTCTGGTTTTGATAAGCCTGAATTTGCTGTTGAGAAAGTCGCTGGATGCTTTGCAGGTTATTTATAACTTCTTGCGTCAGCTCGACGACATGACTGCGAATTCCAGCAATCACCTTGCTCGGTGTGTCGAAAGAACGATGAGCGATTTCATCCAGAATCGTCCGATCTTTTTCATGACCAATACCAACCCAAACGGGAACTGAACGTTTGCAGAGCAGGGCAGCCAGCGCATAGTCATTCAAATACGCCAGATCATTGACTGCACCACCGCCACGAATGATCACGATCAGATCAGGCGCGTGATGATACGCTTGTGCCCACTGCTTTAAAGCTTGTGCCAAGCTTTGCATGATGCTTTGCGGTGCCGTATTTCCCTGAAAGGTCGCACTGTGATAGATAAATTCGCATACCTGAGCTTTTTGTAAAGCATCAGCATCTTTCTTGAAATCGCCCAGACCGGCAGCCTTTTCTGGAGCAATCACCAGAATCCGGTTTAGGTCAAAAGGTGTAGGGAGATTTTTATTGCGATTAATCAGACCTTCGGTTGTCAGTCTTTCTACAATCTGCTGATAACGTCGGGCTATATCTCCCAAGGTATATCCAGAATCAATCTCTACAATATTTAGGGAAAACCCATATTGCGGATCAAAGCTGGCTTTGACTTTGATTAAAACTTTAAGATCCCGGCTTAGTTCAATACCACTTTCACGTTCAAATTGCGTCACAATTTTCTGCGCAGCAAACTTCCAGATTGTGGCCCGGCAACTGGCAATGACCTGATCATTGTCAGGATCTTTTTCTGCCAGTTCTAGATAATAATGGCCAGCTTTAATATTTAAATTACGAATCTCGGCTTTGACCCACACCGGTGTATCGAAAGTGATTTTTACCACTTCATGAACCGTAGAAAGGTATTCTTTTAAAGAAAGCTGGAGATCGTCTTGCATGCTGAGATAAAGTTTAAAATTCAATCAAATATTAAAGCAATATGGCCGCTAGTACAAACATCAAGCTTCGTGCATAAAAAAGGCAAGGACAAAGAAGCTGGGCAATAATTAATTTAATAATCTAAAAACAAAATATTAGAATAATACTTGGTTGATAAAGGGTAATAAACACTTTGTATAACAATGTAATGACATTGTCATCTTTAAGCCATTCCAATAGTTAACTAAAACTAAATTTTGGCTATTCGAAAAAAGAAACCACTTTTGAAGGTTGATTATTGGTTAAAGTAAATCATAGGAAATAGTGAGAACTTAAATGGGATTAAACCTAATGATATTAAGAAATGATCCTGCCGCTTTTTACAGAATTACAAACACTCAAGCCTTTTCAGATCTGACGCTATAAGTGGAATATGCTACATTAAAGGTGAATTCCTTTAGAAGAATACCGCTCATGAAAAAAATAATTTTATCTGGTTTGTCCGGATTATTTGCATCCATCCTCCTTGCTGGCTGTAGTACGACCCAGTCGACTGACTCAAACTCAGCGTCATTAGGAACAGCGAATCCAGCGAGTGTTTATTGTATTAATCAGGGTGGAAAGCTGGAAATCCGTAATGAAACTAATGGGCAAGTGGGCTATTGTCATTTAAAAAATGGGCAAGTGGTCGAAGAATGGGAATATTTCCGAGCAAACCAGCCTAAATGTATCGCTGATCAGGCAGCTGCGCTGGTTGGCCAATCCAATTTAACTGAAGCAAAAATCAAAGAGAAAACCAAAGCTCAAATGGTACGCATGGTTGCACCTGGCCAGCCTGTCACTATGGATTATCGTGAAGAGCGCGTGACGGTCACTGTAGATCCAGCCACTAAGAAAGTAGTTCAGGCCAGCTGTGGTTAAGATATGAAATGCTACTTTCGAGCAGGCAGTATCAATAAGAATAGAGAGAAATTTCATTTTAAATGACAAATCTGTGCTGATCTCTTATAGTGCCTCTCGGAAGGAGAAATTCATGAAAAAGTTATTTGCTTTATCCCTGATGGTTGCTCTGGTCGGCTGTGCAGAGAAAAAACCTTTAACCCCTGAAGAGCAGTGGCATGGCTATTGTCGTAGTGTGGGGAATGCTGCACGGACCATTATGCTGGATCGTCAGAATGCGATCGAGAAAGAAAAGGCTGTTGAGCATGCCAACAAGATCGATGATGACATCACTCGCAGTTTTATCCTGAATATTATCGATGAAGTCTATGCACTTCCGGAACAGGAAATTAAGACCGATGTAGATGCAGCCCGTGAGAAAGTCCGCGCTGAATTTACTGAAAAATGTATCGCCACACCGCATGATAAAATGCCAGATTACAAACCGTTCTAAGGAACGGTTTTTTTATATTTGAATGAAGCAAACTAAGGAATCTTCATTCAAATTAAATAGTGGTTTATAGATATAAGAATATTCTTCTAATAATAAAAATAGCCTAAGCAATATTAAATATAATTTGTGACAATTGCTAAATCTAAAATATAGAAATGCTTATCTTTATATTGAATAATGAATTTAACTCCAAAGCCTTTAGGAGAACAATAATATGGACGTCGTGAAATATTTATATCACTCAGATCTGCTGTTAGAAGATGAAAAAGGATTGGCGATTATCGGTAGCGGACGCTATGTTCTGAGTGTAGGAGACAAGGTCGTGATTAAGCAGATCTTGGTGCAGGACAAAAAACGCTGTTTGGTCGAGATTTCCTTTGCCAGCAACAATCACAGTCAGACCTATGAAGATCAATGTGAATTAAAATTTGAGGGTTGTCGGGACGCTTTTCAGCAATATTTGAACTCGACGACAGTCCACTAAGGTGGAGTATCTTTTTCTAAGTAAATTAGGCAACATCGATGTTGCCTTTTTTATGCGTCGAATTTGGTTAAAAGTTGCCATATCTGTACTTAAATTATGCAAGGCGATGATGATTTGATTATTGAATGATCTTTATAAGCATCATTTAGTTATAAAATAATGAGCATCACAAAGAAACACTGTACTTGCATTAACTTTTAACTGGAATTTTAGTAAAATTTTAGAGTCCATATTATTTGTGAAGCTTTTATAAAGCAGGAATTCACAGGTAATTTTTTAAAAAAGAGGAATAACACCGTGCTAGAAGCTTACCGCCAACACGTTGAAGAACGTGCCGCACTCGGAGTCCCACCGAAGCCACTTGATGATGCTCAAACTGCTGCATTAGTTGAATTATTAAAAAATCCCCCAGCTGGTGAAGAAGCATACTTAGTTGACTTGCTCGAAAACCGTGTTCCAGCGGGTGTTGACCAAGCTGCATACGTAAAAGCTGCGTTCTTAGCTGCATTGGCAAAAGGCGAAGCGACTTCTCCACTAGTTTCTAAAGAACGTGCGGTTTACTTACTGGGCACTATGCTTGGTGGTTATAACGTTGCTCCTTTAGTTGAACTTCTAGAAGACGCAGAGCTTGGTGGTCTTGCTGCTGAAGCTTTGAAAAAGACGCTTCTTGTATTTGATGCGTTCCATGACGTAGCTGATAAAGCACGTGCAGGTAATGCAAATGCAAAAGCTGTTCTTCAATCATGGGCTGATGCTGAATGGTTCACAAACCGTGCAGATGTTCCAGAAGAAATCAAACTGACAGTTTTCAAAGTAACTGGCGAAACTAACACTGATGACTTGTCTCCAGCACAAGACGCTTGGAGCCGTCCAGACATTCCATTGCATGCAAATGCAATGCTGAAAAACGAACGTGATGGCATCAACCCAGAAGTTCCTGGTGAAGTTGGTCCATTAAACCAAATTAAAGACCTCATCGCGAAAGGCAACAAAGTTGCTTACGTAGGTGACGTTGTTGGTACAGGTTCTTCTCGTAAGTCTGCAACTAACTCTGTACTTTGGTTCTTCGGTGACGAAATCGCTCACATTCCTAACAAGAAAGAAGGCGGTTACTGTTTAGGTTCTAAAATTGCTCCGATTTTCTTCAACACTATGGAAGACGCTGGTGCGTTACCAGTTGAAATTGACGTAGCAAACATGAACATGGGTGATGAAATCACTCTTAAAATCGACAAAGCTGCTGCTAAAGTAACTGCGTTCAAAGACGGCGCTCAAATCGCTGAAGCTGACCTTAAAACTCCAGTGCTTCTAGACGAAGTTCGTGCGGGTGGTCGTATTAACCTGATCATCGGTCGTGGTTTGACAACTAAAGCACGTGAAGAGCTTGGTCTTGAGCCTTCAACTCTGTTCCGTACTCCAGTACAACCTGCTGACACTGGCAAAGGCTTCACCCTTGCTCAGAAGATGGTTGGTCGCGCTTGTGGTCTTCCTGAAGGTCAAGGTATCCGTCCAGGTACTTACTGTGAACCACGCATGACTACAGTTGGTTCTCAAGATACAACTGGTCCTATGACTCGTGACGAATTGAAAGACTTGGCTTGCCTAGGCTTCTCTGCTGACCTGGTAATGCAATCTTTCTGTCACACAGCTGCGTATCCAAAACCAGTTGACGTTCAAATGCAGCACACGCTTCCTGATTTCATCATGAACCGTGGTGGTGTTTCTCTACGTCCAGGTGACGGTATTATCCACTCTTGGTTAAACCGTATGCTTCTTCCAGATACTGTTGGTACTGGTGGTGACTCCCATACTCGTTTCCCAATCGGTATTTCATTCCCAGCGGGTTCTGGTCTTGTAGCATTCGCTGCAGCAACTGGTGTTATGCCACTTGATATGCCAGAGTCTGTTCTTGTGAAGTTCAAAGGTAAAATGCAGCCTGGTATCACTTTACGTGACCTAGTACATGCAATTCCTTACGTAGCAATCCAAGAAGGTGACCTGACTGTTGAGAAGAAAGGTAAGAAAAACATCTTCTCTGGTCGTATCCTTGAGATCGACCTGACAGAAATGGAAACTGACCTGACTGTTGAGCAAGCATTCGAACTTTCTGATGCTTCTGCTGAACGTTCTGCGGCTGGTTGTGCGATCACGCTTTCTGAAGAGAAAGTTGCTGAATACCTGCGTTCTAATATCACTATGCTGAAGTGGATGATTTCACAAGGCTATGGCGATGCTCGTACTATGGCGCGCCGTGTTGAGAACATGGAAAAATGGTTGGCTAACCCATCACTTCTTAAAGCTGATGCTGACGCTGAATACACTAAAGTGTATGAAATCGACCTTTCTACAATCACAGAACCAGTTCTTTGCTGCCCGAACGACCCAGATGATGCAAAACTTCTTTCTGACGTTCAAGGCGTTAAAATTGATGAAGTATTCATCGGTTCTTGTATGACTAACATCGGTCACTTCCGTGCAGCTGGTAAACTTCTAGACAAAGTACCTGGTGGTTCTTTATCTACTCGTCTATGGTTGGCTCCTCCAACTCGTATGGACGAACACCAATTGATGGAAGAAGGTTTCTACAATACTTATGGTAAAGCTGGCGCTCGTACTGAAATGCCAGGCTGTTCATTATGTATGGGTAACCAGGCACGTGTAGCACCGAACACAACTTGTGTATCGACTTCTACTCGTAACTTCCCGAACCGTCTAGGTCAAGGTGCGAACGTTTACTTGGCGTCTGCTGAACTTGCATCTGTTGCTGCTGTATTGGGTAAATTACCTTCTCCAGAAGAATACCAACAGTACGCTGCTCAAATCGACAGCATGTCTGCTGACATCTACCAATACTTGAACTTCGACAAGATGAGCGAGTATACAGATGCTGCTAAAGACATCGATACCAAAAAAATTGCTGCTGCTCAATTAGCTTAATAGTTGATTAGAAAGTAGTTTAAAATAAGGGCTGATCTATCAGCCCTTATTTTTTGTAGTTGAATTAGGGGGATATATGTTTGATAAAAAGAAAGCTATTAATCTTATTAGTAGAGAACAAGCAATTGAGGTATGTGAAAGACAAGAAGATGATTTTTTCGATTTAAAAAGTAAAAGAGCAAAGATAAACGTAATTGAAGAAATCGTAGTTGCTTTTGCAAATAGTGAAGGTGGTGAGGTTGCAATTGGTATAGAAGACAAAAAAACTAATCCTGATGATCACTATAAGAGATGGAGTGGTTATGAATCTATAGAACACTATAATGATATTATTCATGCTCTTAGTCGGTTGGACCCTGTTGTTGATTTCGATTACTGGTATTTGAGCGTTGAAGGCTCATATGGTAATTATGTGTTGTATATAAAAGTACACACAGATCATCAAGTTCATCAAACAGCAGCTAATGAAGTTTTTACTAGAAAAAATGCAGGTAATATAAAGGTAAAGAATAAAGCTCTACAGGCTTTATATTTCGAAAAAGGGGTTCATTCTTTTGAGGATCAAGTTTTAAATTCAGTAAATCCTGAAGAGGTTGTGGATAGTGATGTTCTTTCAAATTATATAAATGATTTAAAACTCACAAACAAAGATAATTTAAATTTTCTCATAAAAGAGCGTCTAATTAGTGAAAGAGATTGGTTTCCAATAGTTGCTTCAATTTTATTATTTTCCCAGTCCTGTTCATCAATATTACCACAGGCTGCTCTAAGGGTTACTAGATATGAGTCTATAGATGGTGATGAGTTAAGAGATATCATGCAAAATGAAGATAGTAAATTATTTGAAGGTAATATATTAGAAATTTTACAACAAAGTTTTGAATTTATTAAAAGTGTTTTAGATAAAATATATTTATGGGGATTAGAAGGTAGAAAAACTCCTAAATATCCAGATGAAGCTATTTGGGAAATTCTTGTCAATTGTTTAATTCATAGAGATTATTCGATCCAGGATTCTGTTCATGTCAAAATTTTTGATAATCAAATTTCATTCGAAAGTCCTGGTAAATTACCAGGTATGATTAAAGTTGATAACATTTTAGATAATAGGTTTTCTAGAAACCCTAAAATTGTGAGATTGTTATCTAAGTCTAAACAAGCACCGAATAAGGAATTAGGGGAAGGTTTAAACACTGCTACAGTAAAAATGTCTGAATTAGGCCTAAGAAAACCTGAGTTTAAAGAGGAAAATAATAAGTTTATTGCATGTTTATATCATGTATATGATATGGAACCTGAGATACTTATACGGAAATTTAAGGATATAGTACCTGATGGTTTTACACGGTTGCATGCACGTCATCTGTTTGGATTGAATCCAGACCAAACTAGTAATGAATTGCAAAAATTAAAAGAGAAAAAAATAATTAATTTCGATACAGAGCAAAGGGTATGGCATTGTATATAAATTAATTTTATTTTAAAAAGTTTAAATTTTGTTATTCGTCATCTTATCGTTCATGATGACGAATAATATCTAAACGATGATATTTTTATCTAAAATATATTTGGTAATTGAGTAGTGAAAACACAATCCCGCTTCCTCTGTATTGGCGGTTTCCTGAACGGAACTCAAGTCAAAGACCAAGGTGACAGCTTTGTCTGTGTCGAAAATGGTAAACAGGTGACATACACCAAAAAAGAAATTTTCCATCAAGGAGCATGGGATCATGATTACTATGTGTGTGAAACCACCACTGACCAACAAACCAAAAACTGGGTCTATGATATTCCATTGTATTAATTGCACCTGTTCGAGCTATAAATTAAACAATTACTAGAAACAATAACTTGCATAACATTTCTAAAATTGATTTTTCATACTATTTTCCTAAAACTGTATAAAAATAAAGCCAATAGGGAATGTTATGAATTATGAGATCGATGCCTTTGGCACTTTGGTAATTGCGGTATTTTTTCTTTTTATTGGGCGGTATCTGGTTAGTAAAATTGGCTTCTTTAGAAACTATAATTTACCTGAACCCGTAATCGGCGGTTTAGTCGCAGCGATTGCGGCTTTTATTCTCTATAAATTTTTTAATATCAGTGCCACATTTGACTCAGAAATCCAAACTATTCTGATGCTGATGTTCTTTACCTCTGTTGGTTTAGGTGCAGACTTTACCAAGCTCAAAGAAGGCGGAAAATCACTGCTGATCTTTCTAGTCTGCGTCATTCTATTTGTAGTCGTGCAAAATGCGGTTGGCATGAGTTTAGCCACAGCACTTGGGCTTGATCCATTGATTGGCTTGATTGTTGGTTCTGTTACCTTAACGGGTGGACATGGTACTGCCGGTGCTTGGGGTGAAGTACTTGAAACTCAACATGGGATTCAAGGAGCAATTGTCCTCGGTATGGCCAGTGCTACTTTTGGTTTGATTATTGGTGGGCTTGTAGGTGGCCCGGTTGCCAAATTCTTGATTAAACGCAATCAATTGGCAGAGACAGTAGCGCAAGAGACCAATGAACAACAACTCGATACTAGCATCAACACCGCACCCTTCGAATATCCAAAGAAAACCCGGTTGATTACAGCCAGTAATGCAGTGTCAACTTTGGGGATGTTTGCACTATGTATTTTTGTTGCGAATGAAATGACAGAGATTAGTCAGGGAAGATGGTTTGAACTGCCGACCTTTGTCTGGGCCTTAGGGACAGGAGTGATTGTACGTAACTTCCTGGAGCATGTGCTAAAAGTCGATATTTTCGACCGTGCTATTGATGTATTCGGAAATGCGTCATTGTCTCTGTATTTATCAATGGCTTTACTGTCGCTGCAACTCTGGTTGCTGGCCGATTTGGCAGGCCCGCTCATTACCATTTTGTTTGCGCAGACAGCGGTACTGATTTTATTTACCGCAATTGTGACCTTTAGAATCATGGGAAAAAATTACGATGCAGCCGTATTGGTGGCGGGGCATTGTGGTTTTGGTATGGGAGCAACTCCAACTGCGATTGCAAATATTCAGGCGGTCACCAATAGCTATGGTCCATCACATAAAGCATTTTTGATCGTACCGCTATGTGGTGCATTTTTTATTGATATTGTGAATGCTGTGGTGATTCAGAGCATCATTGCATTTTTCGGTTAAATTTTAATACGACTTCAAAATCATATAGACATTAAAAAGCCCCATGGTTAGGGGCTAGTCGTATGCACATCTGAGGCACATACTGTAAGAGGCTCATCTCATACTGAGCGTATTAAAGCACATTAACCTATCAATAGCCATTTAAATCATCTTTAGGCAGATAACTGCTGCTCAATGACTGGCCATAAGTTTTGATGTGACTTCTTGAACATCAGCATGTGGCCAATCCCTTTATGACCATATTCTTGGGGTTTTAGCTCAATCATTTCTGTGGCTGCTTTTGGATATAAGCGCAGCAAGTCTTTGACATTCGCTTGAGTGGCGATTTCATCATCCGAAGCCCAGATTGATGTGATCGGGCAGGTGATCTGGGCATGATAGTCATGTGCTGGTGCGATCTTTTTACCAATCGCATTAATTATATAACCTGGTTTACTACAAAATTCTGCCCATTCACGCGCCACATCTTTTGGCAGGTTTTCACCCATACCAATCGCTTGAGTTGGACCATAGCCTTTGGTGATACGTGCCAATGGGAAAATGATATTGAACATCACTGGTGCTAGTAATTTGGTACGACCCTTTAAACCTTTAACATGACCCGTCGATCCAGCAATTGCCACGACTTTTTCCACTTTGGCATAGTTTGGGACAATACCCAGCAGCTGTCCACCAGCACTATGCCCAAGTAAGATGACCTTTTCTGTCTGAGTCTTAGCTAATAGCGCATCAATTGCAGCCGGAATGTCCAGTTGTCCCCATTGCACAATACTGGCTTTAGAATGCTTAACCGGACCTTTTAAGGATTCGCCAATACCCCGAAAATCAAATACCAGCACTGCATAACTCTGAGCTTGCAGCCAACAGCTAAAACTATGATAAAACTGTTTGGTAATGCCAGTCGCAGGGCAGATTAATATAGGAGATTTCTTGCATTCAGCATCAGTAGCTGGATAAAAACGTGCACTTAATTGATAGCCATCCTGGCACTTTAGAGTCAATGTTTCGAATTCAGACATGGGCTACACTATATTTTTGAATCAGAATGAATACTTAAATTTACCTGACTTCTTCAAAGAAACTTATTAAAACAATGACTAAAAAGTCATTACGATGATAAAAACGGAATGAAAATATGCAGGGAATCGAACTTGATCTGGCAGTAAAGATCGCGATTATTTTTAGTGGAATATTCTTATGGATGGGGATGTTAACCGGGGTATGGAAATATTGGCAAATCCGTCAGTCTGTCAATTCACGGGCGCATTATTATGTGGATATTGCTCATCGCAGCAGTCTGCTTTATGCCCCTGCGACATTGATTCTGGCAGTATTGGCTTATTATTCAGCATTATCTTCGCAGATTAATTTGATCTGTATATTGATCAATGTTCTCTTTTTCAGTTTCTCGATTAGTGCGTATATCTTGCATGGGTTTTTGAAAGATACGACGAATCAGTTTAAGCGACCGCATCAACTGGGTAAATTTCAGTTGCCGGGCGTGCTTATGACTTTGGCAATGGTCAGTTTGATTATTGCAGAATTGGGAGGGACGGGCGTGCTTCTTTATGGGGCGGCGATCGGATTATTCTAATTTTTAATGGTTGATTTTATTTTTCGAGCTTTAAGCTTAATTTATTTCTTTTCTGCCAGATGGATGACTGGCCAGATCATCCACTGGGGTATAAATTTATTAATAAATTATCGGTATTTCTGGTCAATCACAGCCCATAAGAAAAAGGCTGCCGAAACAATCAAGGCATAACCTACGTACTCAAATTTTAAATTGCCTTGAATTAAACAATGCACAATCAAGGTCAGCATAAGCGCAACCGTGGTGCTTAGGAAAGTCACCAGATTGGTATTTGCCTTAAGAGCGTCAATGAAGACTTGCTTTTTGAAATGTACTGATAACATCTCCATCCCTCCTGTTTATTTGTATAATTGAAGAGTAAATCTTATTGATTTAGTCTGAATTGAATATACAGTTGTACTTCTTAATTTCAACCTTTGCAACTATTTAAGTGAACTTTAACAGTTAAAAAGGCCTCCTTTAGTCGTATTACCGCACTAATCAATGATTGCATCTGAATCATCATCTTAAACATTTCAGCGAGTGCAGTCCGACTGAAGTTTCAAGCAATCATTCATTGCTACCATTGGGAAAAGCAAATTCTACGCCAAAGATTTGTAGAGATAATCCAGAGAATGTAAGTCTATGTAGAATGATGAAGGTGAGTTGGTTTAATCAGGAAACAATATGTTTAAAAAACAGTAAAATACAGAGTAGGGTTGATCTTCTGCTAAAGAATGAAAATAGAAGTAAGAAAGAAGCTAATTAAAATAATTGATTAAAAGTGTATAACGCTTTCTAAAATACAATTTGGTTATGATGAGAAGGTGAGGGTGTAAACAATAAATGCCGGTTTGGGTAAAACCTGACAGATATTGATCACGCTAAAACCGGATTTTGGGTAAAAATACGATTTTTATGACCTCTTAGAAAGATTAATTCCTGATACGGTCAATCACAGCGGCAATGACAAGAACAATAAGAGATGGAATCAACCATGCCATATTTTGTTCAGAAAGCGGTAAGTTCTGTAGTAATTCAGGTAATTCAAGGCCAGCAACTTTAAGGCCATCGAAAATACCGAAAATAAATGCAACCAGTGTGGCCGGTGCAACAACTTGAGCAGGCTTTTTAAAGAAATGACCGCAGAAGCTTAGCAGGATCACTGCAATCGCAGGCGGATAAATCGCGCTCAATACAGGCACAGACACGGCAATCAGTTTGGTCAAACCAAGATTTGAAATCACTAGCGAGAAGCCGACCAGTACAAAGACAAAGGCTTTATAAGGCAGTTTGGTAATAGACGAGAAATATTCAGCACATGCGCAGGTCAAACCAATCGCAGTCACCATGCAGGCAACAAAGATCATGGTGGCAAGGAAATAAGCACCCATATCACCAAAAGCATGTTGTACATAGGCATGCAGAATAATCGCACCATTGGCAGCATTAGGGGCAACATCGTGACTACCTAGGCCTAGTTTAAACAGGCTGAGATACACCAGCGTCAAACCGATACCAGAAATAATCGCTGCATTGACTGCATATTTGGTAATCAGCTTGCGATCCGTTACGCCACGAGAAGTAATCGCACGCACGATCACAATACCAAAGACCAATGCGCCTAAGGTATCCATGGTCAGATAACCATTAACGATGCCTTCAGTTACCGGACTTGTAACATAGTTACCCACTGCAGCAGGTGGTTTGCCGGCAGGAATCAACACTGCAGCACCGCCTAAAATGATCAATGCGATAATTTTTACTGGGGACAGGAAGTATCCAACCGTATCCAGAATCTTATTTGGATAAAGGGAAACCAGAGTCACTACAGCGAAATAGATCACACTATAGATCAGCAGATTGCTAGGTGCATTGCCAAAGTATGAAGAAAAGCCGATTTCATAAGAAACGGTTGCAGTACGTGGTGTCGCAAATAAAGGTCCAACCGTCAGATAACAGACCACAGTCAGTAAAAGACTGGCTGCTTTACCTAAAGGAGAACTTAAGATCTGGATTGAACCTTCAACACGTGACAATGCCACGATGGTGATGACAGGTAGGCCAACTGCCGTAATCAGGAAACCTAGGGCAGCTAACCATACATGCTCACCGGCTTGTTGAGCCACAATCGGTGGAAAGATAATGTTGCCCGCACCAATGAACAGTGCAAAGGTCATAAAACCTAAGGCCACAATATCTCTTGTACGGAGACTTGTCATAGAAGGAGAACAAATAAATAAAAGAAAGCGATTTTAGTGTATATATGATGATTTTTGGAGTTTAATTTAATGCCGAAAGCCTTGATTTTACTGATCTTGACGATCGGATAAAGTGAACTTTAAAAGCTTGGTAGAAATATATCTTTGATATTCAGTTGAAAAAAATATAATTTATTTTTAAATAAATAAATCATTTAGACTTCATTTCATTATATTCGGCTTATTGTTTGTATAAATAAGCAGCATTGAGATTCTCTATAGCAAGTTTTAAGAATTGTCATGCAGACCGAACAAATGCGCATCTTGGCTGAAAAAGGACTATAATTTCCCGATTCACCTTGAGGATAGATCCATGCGAGCTCCAGCGATTACTCTGAAAACCGAACAAGATATCGAAAAATTACGTATATCTGGGCGTTTGGCTGCACAGGTCTTGGAAATGATCGGAGAGCATGTCAAGCCGGGTGTCACGACTGAATATCTGGATGACATCTGTCATGATTTTATCGTCAATACGCTAAAAGTGACGCCTGCCAATATTGGCTATTATGGTTATACCAAAACCACCTGTATTTCACCGAATGAAGTAGTTTGTCATGGTATTCCATCTCCGAATACTGTCTTGCAAGACGGCGATATTATTAATATTGACGTTGCAATTATTAAAGACGGTTATTTTGGCGATACCAGCCGGATGTATTATGTTGGTACACCATCTCCTGAAGCCAAACGCCTGGTCGAAACCACTTATGAAGCTATGGTTGCCGGGATTCATGCCGTTAAACCGGGCGCAACCCTAGGCGATATTGGTTATGCAATCCAGTCTGTTGCACAGCGTGAAGGCTACACCATTGTGCGTGAATATTGTGGTCATGGGATTGGTAAAATTTATCACGAACAGCCAAACATTCTGCATTACGGGCAACCAGGTCAGGGCATCAAACTGGTACCCGGTATGGTCTTTACTATTGAACCTATGGTCAATATGGGCAAAGCACGTGTTAAAGAGTTAAAGGACGGCTGGACAGTCGTGACTGCGGATAAATCCTGGTCAGCTCAATGGGAGCACATGGTAGTCGTGACCGACACAGGTTTTGAGCTGTTATCGCCGTGGCCAGAAGGTACAGGCGAGTATCCAGAAATTTAAATTATTTTTCACGTTATGCATTGAAATACAGTAGCTTACATAAATTACAGCTTGCTTGCTATTGGTGACGAAAGCCTACAAAACACTACATGAAGAAGTGGTTTAACCAGCCAAATTCTCTTAATCTATTTATACCTAGTTCATGATTGTTCTATTAGATGTCTGATTACTGTGTATTAGATTTGGCTTAGCGGTAGTAGTTTCCTTTCGTTCACTTCATGCTGTAGTGAATTGTTTTTATTAGCTCATTTTTCCCCAAGAATGAGCTATTTTTTTTGCCTGAAATATTTCTATTTATACAAGATGCAGGTGCTCAACCAGATAATCAATAAATACCCGCACAGCCGGTAACAGGCCACGACGGGAAGGATAAACCAGATGAAAAATGCCATGTGCGGTTTTCCAGTCTGAAAGTACCCGAACCAGTTCGCCACGTTCTACATATTGCTGCACGACATTATCGGGCAATAAGGTAATGCCGCAGCTTGAAGCCGCCAGTTGTGCCAGCATATTCAGGTCTGATCCCATTACGGTCGGGTTGATCCGGATTTTTTTCTGTTGCTGCTGCTCATTCTGCAATATCAGGAACTGTTCAGTATGTTCCTCAGCCATGCTTAAAATTTTATGTTCAGAGAGCTGTTCAGGCGTTTTCAGATCGCCAAATTCATTCAGATAGCCCTGACTGGCAAACAGATGCTGTTCGATTTTTTCAAACTGACGAATTACCAGATTCGGATCATCATCCAGGCTGGTCCGTACCCGTAGGGCCAGATCAAAGCCTTCGTTAATGATGTCCACGCGTCGATTGGTGATCATCATCTGGACTTTAATTTTAGGATATTTTTTCAGGAAATCCGGCAGGATTTTTGCCATTTCATTCTGGGCAATGGAGACGGGCAGGCTGACTTTAATAGTGCCACGCGGTTCAGTACTGAGATGATCTACCAGGTCGTGTGCAGCCTGTGCTGCACTGAGCATCACTTGTGCATGGCGATAGATATTCATGCCAATATCAGTGACTGCAAAATGACGGGAACTACGCTGAATCAGACGGACGCCAAGACGTTCTTCCAGATTATAAACGCGGCGGCTGAGCTTGGATTTGGGAATATCGGTAGCACGTTCGGCTGCACTAAAGCCACCATGTTCGACGACCTGCGCAAAACAGTAAAAATCATCCAGATCAGTCAGCATCGTTTAATTCCATTCCTGCAACAATAGGCTGATTAAAAAATGATTGTTGCATACTGTCAACTATAGAATACGAATTTTGAATGATGACTAGATCTCGGACTCAAGTAATTTAAGTAAGGTTTTCATGCCTTCTGTGGCCGTCTGGGAAATCTTGTGAAACTGAACGGGTAAATGCTGTTGATCTGCTTTGGGATCAATATAATAAGCTGTGCAGTGAGCTGGAATCTCATGGATTAAACCAGCAACAGGATATACTTGCAGGCTAGTTCCAATAACCACAAAAATATCAGCATCCCGTACACAATCTTGTGCTTCTTCATAAGCTGGTACAGCTTCGCCAAACCAGACCACATGTGGACGTAGTGGATAGCCTTCCTTACAGAAGTGTTTAGTCAAATCTAAATCAGTGCCTTCGATTGGATAAAACTCGGTGGTGTACTGGCAATTCGGGCCTGAGGTTTTGGCTAGGCGGATATTGCCATGCAGGTGAATAACCTTAGAACTTCCGGCGCGTTCATGCAGATCATCAATATTTTGGGTAATCACATGGACATCAAAATCATCTTCAAGTTCAGCAATGAGTTGATGAGCTGCATTTGGCTGTGCTTCCAGAATATTTTTACGTCGGGCATTATAAAAGCGTTGCACCAGTTCCGTATTTTTAGCCCAAGCTTCCGGTGTGGCAACTTCTTCTATACGATAGTGTTCCCAAAGCCCATCACTGTCACGAAAGGTGTTAATCCCACTTTCAGCACTCATGCCAGCACCTGAAAACACCACCAGTTTTTTCATGATTTCTTCTCCTTAATCTTTAAGCCGCTGAAGAGCTGGACTGTAAATTTTCTTTCAGAAAGATGCCGAGCTCCTTGGCAAATTTGAGTGGTTCGGTCAGTAAAGGAGTATGACCAGATTTGTTGAAAAGCACATGTTTAGCCTGAGGCAGGCTTTGGGCAATCAGGCGCTGGCCTTCCACAGGATAAAGTTTGGACTGTACACCGCTAAAGAAAGTTACCGGACAAGTAAGCTTCGCCAGAGCTTCACGATAATCTTCATGATGATATAAATAATTATTGATGTACCACGTCATATAATCTACCCGACTGGAAGGCAGGAGCAGGCTTTGCAGACGAGATCTGTTCAGGATGAACTTAAACACTTTTAAACTGGCTGGACTATCATTTTGTAGCTGGATGAAGCGCAGCCATAATGCTGTAATTTGCTGACGTACTGCAGTATCCAGATTCCGAATGAGTTCAATCTGCTGATGTTCTGCAAGTAATGTTGAAAGCTGCTGCAAAATTTCAATAAATTCCTGATGGCGTGAACCAAAAAGTCCAAATGCCCAAGCATCATCAACCGGAATCTTAGGTGTTTGGTCAATATGCAAATAAGCTGCTATATGTTTGGCAAAATCCCTATAGCACAAGCCATGCATGGTGGTTGTCGCACCCATAGAGTAAGCGATCACAATGAATTGATCTAAATTAAGCTGCTGGATCACTGATTGAACATCAAGCCAGTGACTGGAAATCACATCCAGGTCTTGCGGAATTTTGCAGTGACTAGATGCCCCAAACCCACGCCATTCGGGAATAATAAAGCGGAAATTTTTCTGATGTGGATAGAGAAAAGCTGCCCATTGCCAGCTCAACATGCCCAGACCTGATAGGACCAGGACCGGTTGACCCTGACCGTATTCACGTACAAATAACTGTTCGCCATCTGGCATGCTATAGAAGGGCATGCATATCTCCGTATTTATAATTTTTCTACATCGAATTGTTTAAGTTTAGGAATAACCTGTTCCAGCCAGGCAATCCAGCCCAGTTCCTGGTCAATACCCAGTTGCAGAATCATTTTATGAATATACAGGGTTCGGTCATTTTCGTCAGCTTGAGCAAAGTCTTTGGCGAAAATCTGCTGATAGGTTTTAAGCTTCTCTTTATGTATTTCTAGATGGCGTTCCAGTTCAGGTAAGGTGCTGTTGCCGCCCAGCTGGGCTTCTGCACGCAGACGAACCATCAGTTCTTCCCGAAGCTGTGCTGGGGAACTGTGCTCCAGCATCCAGTTAGCCAGTTCTTCCCGGCCGAGTCGCTCTACCTGATAGGTTTTTTTACGGCTATGAGAATCTTCCTCTTCTATCGTCGAAATCCAGCCTTTTTGCAGCATGGCATTCAGTTCACGATAGATCTGCTGATGGGTGGCATTCCAGAAGAAGCCCATGGAGCGGTCAAAACGGCGTGCCAGTTCAATGCCAGTGCTCGGTTTCTCAATCAGGCTGGTGAGTAAAACATGTGATAAAGACATAAACGTCTCAAAAAAATGACTCGGGATTATTATGCAACATGTTGCATAAAAATCAATTCTGCACTATAAATTAGTGCAACAAGTTGCATAAGACTGCTGCTTGATGGGAGTAAATCAGTCAGCCTGAATAAAAATAGCCAGCACATCTGCACGCTAAGGAGTTGAAATGTCTAAATATCCGAATTTACTTGCCCCACTGGATCTGGGTTTTACCACGCTTAAAAACCGTGTCTTGATGGGCTCCATGCATGTGGGCTTAGAAGAAGCACCGGGCGGTTATAATCGGATGGCTGCCTTTTATGCAGAACGTGCCAAGGGTGGTGTAGCCTTAATTGTCACAGGTGGTATTTCGCCGAATGATCATGGCGTCACTTTTCAGGGTGGTTCCAAGCTCGATACGATTGAAGAAGCTGAAAAGCATAAAGTGATTACCCAAGCTGTACATGAAGCTGGCGGGAAAATTGCCATGCAGATCCTGCATACCGGCCGTTATTCTTATCAGGCGGAAAATGTTGCGCCGTCTTCAATTCAGGCACCGATTAATCCAGTCAAACCGCATGCCTTAAGCTCGGCTGAAGTGCAGCAGACCATCGATGATTTTGCCAACTGTGCCAGACTGGCTCAGTATGCAGGTTATGACGGTGTCGAAATCATGGGCTCAGAAGGTTACCTGATCAATGAGTTCATCGCAGCACGTACCAATCATCGTGATGATGAATGGGGTGGCAGCTATGAAAACCGTATCCGTTTCCCGATTGAAATTGTACGCCGTACCCGTGAAATGGTCGGTGAGAACTTTATTATTATTTATCGTCTTTCGATGCTGGATCTGGTTGAAGGCGGTTCAACTCTAGAAGAAGTAATCCAACTCGCCAAAGCCATTGAGAAAGCGGGCGCGACGATTATTAATACCGGTATTGGCTGGCATGAAGCGCGTATCCCGACCATTGCTACCAAAGTGCCACGTGCGGCCTTTACCTGGGTTACGCGTAAGCTAAAAGGTCAGGTGAATATTCCTCTTATTACCTCTAACCGTATTAATACCCCGGAAATGGCAGAATATGTCCTGGCTACAGGTGATGCCGATATGGTGTCAATGGCACGTCCAATGCTGGCAGACTCTGAGTTTGTCTTAAAAGCAGAACAGGGCCGTAGTGATGAAATCAATACCTGTATCGGTTGTAACCAAGCCTGTCTGGATCATATTTTCTCGATGAAAATTGCCACCTGTCTGGTGAATCCACGTGCTTGTTATGAAACCGAAATGATCTTTAAAGAAACCAATGTAGCGAAAAATATTGCAGTGATTGGTGCGGGGCCGGCAGGTTTAAGCTTTGCCATCTATGCAGCAGGTCGTGGCCATCATGTCACTGTATTTGAAGCTTCAGCACAGATTGGTGGGCAATTTAATATTGCGAAGACCATTCCAGGTAAGGAAGAGTTTTATGAAACCTTGCGCTATTTTAAACGTCAGATTGAATTGCAACCACGTATTCAATTGAAATTAAATTGCACCGCGACCTTTGATCAGCTGATTTCAGCCGAATTTGATGACATTGTGGTTGCCACTGGGGTGACACCGCGTCAGCTTGATATTCCTGGAATTGATCATCCTAAAGTATTGTCTTATCTGGATGTACTTAGAGAGCGTAAACCAGTCGGCCAGCGTGTAGCGATTATTGGTGCAGGTGGTATTGGCTTTGATACAGCCGAGCTGCTCAGTCATGGGACCGAAAGTGGCAGTGTCAATCCGGAAAAATTCTATGATGAATGGGGGATCGACACTAACTATGAAAATGTTGGTGGACTTAAGACAGCCAATGTAGAACAACCTGAACGTGAAATTTATTTATTGCAGCGTAAAGCAGCTTCTGTCGGTTCAAGTCTGGGTAAAACCACAGGCTGGATTCACCGTACTGGCTTAAAACATCGCAATGTCAAAATGATTGCCGGTGCAAGCTATGAAAAAATCGATGATCAGGGCTTGCACGTTATAGTGAATGATCAACCTGCAGTATTAGACGTAGATAATGTCATTATCTGTGCTGGTCAGGAATCTTATACCGCCATGTTTGATGAACTGAAAGCTGCCGGTAAAAACGTGCATCTCATTGGCGGTGCGAAAGAAGCAGGTGAGCTGGATGCGAAACGTGCGATCCGTCAGGGTGCTGAATTGGCTGCGGTGATTTAATAGCCTTCAAGTCCTCTCCCTCTGGGAGAGAGGGCTGGGATCAGGGTAATAAATTACCTCTCGCTCAGCTTTTCCTTCTAAGAAGGAACTTTTGTTTAAAGACAAAAGCTGTCCAAAAAAGAATACTCCTCCCTTTATAAAAGGTAGGTTGGGAGGGATTTAAATATAAAGAGAATCCCCCTAACCCCCTTTACTAAAGGGGGAAATTTCATTATTAAAACGAAGAAAGCGTATAGATAGAACTCTAAAAATAAAAGGAATCTAAAATGACACTTGAAATAACAAAACAGGCTATTACACGCTGGCATGAAATGTTGGAAACACGTGATATGTCCATATTGAATGAACTCCTCGCGGATAATGTCGTATTCCGCTCGCCCGTGGCTTTTCAGCCTTATCCCGGGAAACAGGTTGTATTTTTTATCCTGACCAATGTGATTCAGGTCTTTGAAAACTTTACTTATCACCGTGAATTTCTTAGTGAAGATGGTAACAATGTTGTACTTGAGTTCTCAGCCAATGTCGGCGATAAGAAAATTAAGGGAATCGACATGATTCAGTTCAATGATGAAGGTCAGATCATTGATTTTGAAGTAATGATCCGACCAAAATCTGGACTTGAAGCCTTAGCTATAGAAATGGGCCAGCGGATTCAGGCTTATCAGGCTAATACTTAATTTCCTACAATTGATTCAAGTCGGCATGAAGTTTGTACATCACTGATAGAAAACTATAGGGGAATACAGATGAAAATGTGGCTTAAAAAAATGAGTCAACTTTCAAGTGAATATCTGGACCGCTTTAGCGGAGCAGATCTTCCAACACTTTATTATAATCCGAATGGTTTATTTTCTGGTGTGATTGAACGTTTACCACTTTTAAAACAGAAATATCGTCCAACACCGTGGTTATCGAATGCGCATGCGCACATTTTATATCTGGACTTGATAAAAAAACGCACGATTAAGCTGCAATATGATGTGCTTGAGCAGCTGAATATGTCCGATGGCGGCATTACTGGCATTGCCTGGTATGGTTTAGATTTACCGCCAAGTACACCTACTATTGTGTTATTACATACCATTACCGGTTCTCCGGAATCCATGCGGGAGCTGGTACGTGACCTGCATAAATATACAGGCTGGCGTGTTGCCCTGTGTTTGCGCCGTGGTCATGCTGACCTGCCAATGCCTGTGCCAAAAATGAACCTGTTTGGCTCCACTCAGGACTTGCGTGAACAGCTGCTCTATATTCAGGACAAATTTCCTCAATCCGATCTCTATGGTGTGGGTTCTTCTGCGGGTACAGGACTGTTAGTTCGCTACTTGGGTGAGGAGGGCGAGCAAACCCCGCTCAAAGCAGCCTTTGCCTTATGCCCAGGTTATAATACCGAAACCGGTTTTGCTTATGTGCATCCGTTTTATAGCAAAGTCATGGCTAAAAAACTGATCAAACGTTTTATCCACCCTTATCAGGAAACCTGGCAGATTTATCCTTCATGGAAGCAATTGCTTGAGGTGAAAGACTTGTCTGAATTTGAACAGCACTACTATGAGCTGGCAGGCTTTTCAGACTATGAAAGCTATACCAAGGCCACCAACCCGATTTATGTCTTTGAAAATGTCAAAATTCCATTGATGATTTTGAACTCGGAAGATGACCCGGTCTGTCATATCAAGAATCTGGAACCGTATAAGGATGCCATTCGAGCTATGCCGAATATTGTAGTCGTCACCACTAAAAAAGGCAGCCACTGTGGCTTTTATCAGGGTTTAATGCAGACAGAATCATGGGCCACTCGTCTGATGGCAGAGTATTTACTGCAACTTTCCGATACTCCAACGGCAGCTTGAAAGAGATTTTTAAACCATAAAAAACCCAGCATAAGCTGGGTTTTTTTGATGAAGGATTATATTAGTTTTCAAGTGCTGGCATAGCAGCAGCAATCGCATCTGCAACTGCATCATCTTCAGACTTGTTTGCAGAAGATGAATTGTTTTTAGGAGCGGCTGGTGTTGCTGCAGGTTTTGCAGGCTGCTCAGTACTTGAATTTGTTTCAGCTGCAGGCGCAGGCTCTGATTGAGCAGGTTCTGGTTTTTTAACTTCACGGCGAATTTCAGTTGTAGTATTCGCAGTTTGTTCGCGCTGGATTTCAACAGTCGGTGTTGCTGGTGCTTCTTCAACCGGTTCAACTGGTGTTGATTCTAATGGTTCAACAGGCTCAAGTTGTACAGGTTCCGGAGCAACCAATTCAGATGCTGGAGTAACTTCGGTTTGTTCTTCTTCTTTTGGAGCTTCTTTTTTTACACAACCAGTCAGTGTAAGGCCAGTCAGGATCAGGGTACAGATTAAAAGTTTCTTCATCATCATTGCATCAAACAGAATAGTGTAGGGTGTGAATGTTCCTATTATAGCAGCAAAATGCAATATATAAATCATATGAACTTACTGTAATTTTTTTAAGGAATTGCTGTTAGAATAGTCAATTGTTTATTGTTCTTTGATTTGATGCGGATTGACTTTGCTTTATTGGTGCAAGGTAAAGTAAAATTGCGCAACATTGCAGGCCGATTTAGGCTCGATTGTACGAGAAACCCAATGACCCATTTTATTTTCGTGACTGGTGGTGTTGTTTCATCACTAGGTAAAGGTATTTCAGCTGCTTCTGTTGCTGCACTTTTAGAAGCCCGTGGTTTAAAAGTGACCATGGTAAAAATGGATCCATACATTAATGTCGATCCAGGGACTATGAGCCCATTCCAGCACGGTGAAGTTTTTGTTACAGAAGACGGTGCTGAAACAGACTTAGACTTGGGTTACTACGAACGTTTCTTGCGTCGTGCGAAAATGACCAAATTGAATAACTTTACATCAGGCCGTGTTTACCAGGATGTTCTGAATAAAGAACGCCGTGGTGATTACCTAGGTGGTACTGTACAAGTTATTCCACACATTACTGACAACATCAAAGAACGTGTACTTCGCGCTGGCGAAGGTTATGACGTTGCGATCGTTGAGATCGGCGGTACTGTAGGTGATATTGAATCTCTCCCATTCATGGAATCTGTACGTCAGTTAATGGTTGAACTTGGTCATAAACGTACGATGCTGATGCACTTAACGTTACTCCCATACATTAAGTCTGCAGCAGAATTAAAAACTAAACCAACTCAACACTCAGTAAAAGAACTTCTGTCTATTGGTATTCAACCAGACATTTTGATCTGCCGTACTGAACATGATGTTGATGCAGATACGACGCGTAAAATTGCCTTGTTCACTAACGTAGAAGCGCGTGCAGTAGTCGTGTGTAAAGATGCACGTACGATCTACCAGATTCCACGTACTTTCTATGAACAGAACGTTGATGATCTCATCTGTGAATGTTTTGGCTATGACAATCTTCCAGAAGCAGACCTGTCTGACTGGGATAATGTGGTAGAAGCTTTACTGAACCCTGAATACACTGTACGTGTTGCAATGGTGGGTAAATATGTTGAACTTCCAGATGCCTACAAGTCTGTGAACGAAGCACTTTTACATGCGGGCATTCAAAACCGAGTGAAAGTTCAGATCGACTATGTCAATGCTGAAGAACTTGAAAGCCAAGATGTCAATGAAGTATTGAAAGATGCGGATGCGATTCTGGTTCCGGGTGGTTTCGGTGAGCGCGGTACTGAAGGCAAAATGAAAGCGATTCGTTTTGCACGTGAAAACGGTGTGCCATTCCTGGGCATCTGCTTGGGTATGCAGCTTGCAGTGATCGAATATGCACGTAACGTGGTGGGTATCACTGATGCGACTTCAACAGAATTCAACCGCTCAACCAAATCTCCATTGATTGGGCTGATCACTGAATGGTTAGATGAGCGCGGTGAAGTTCAACAGCGTTCAGTAGATTCAGACCTTGGCGGTACCATGCGTCTAGGTGCACAGAAGTCTGAACTGGTACCGGGTACCAAGACTGCTGAAGTGTATGGTTCGGATGAAATTATCGAACGTCACCGTCACCGTTACGAGATGAACAATCGTTATATCCCAGTGCTGGAAGAAAAAGGCATGAAGATTTCTGGTTATTCTCCGGTACAACATCTGGTAGAAACTGTTGAAATTCCTGCACATCCTTGGTTTATTGCAGTACAATTCCACCCGGAATTTACCAGCTCGCCACGTGATGGACATCCATTATTTGCCGGTTTCATTGATGCTGCAAAAAAACAGTACCAAAAAACCAAATAATGCGAGTTTAAGACACAACTAGGAAGTTTAAATGTCACAATTAAAACCACAAGAAATTGTACGTTTAGGCGATATACAAATGGCAAACCACTTGCCATTTGTACTATTCGGCGGCATGAACGTACTTGAGTCGAAAGACTTAGCTTTTGAAATTGCAGAGACTTATGTTGATATCTGCAAGCGTTTAGATATTCCATATGTCTTTAAAGCAAGTTTTGACAAAGCCAACCGTTCAAGCCTGAACTCATTCCGTGGGCCTGGCCTCGAAAAAGGAATCGAGTGGTTAGCCGACATTAAAAAACATTTTAATGTACCAATTATCACTGATGTACATGAGCCGTATCAGGCTGCTCCTGTGGCAGAAGTTGCTGACATTATTCAGCTACCTGCATTCTTAAGTCGTCAGACTGACCTGGTTGAAGCGATGGCAAAAACTGATGCCATCATCAACATCAAAAAAGCCCAGTTCCTTGCTCCGCATGAAATGCGCCACATTTTGCATAAATGTCTGGAAGCAGGGAATGACAAGCTGATTCTTTGTGAGCGTGGTTCAGCCTTTGGTTACAACAATCTGGTTGTAGACATGCTGGGCTTCGACATCATGAAAGAAATGAACGTGCCAGTATTCTTTGATGTAACGCATGCATTACAAACTCCGGGCGGTCGTGCTGACTCTGCCGGTGGTCGTCGTGCGCAGATTACTACACTGGCGCGTGCCGGTATGGCAACAGGTCTTGCAGGTTTATTCCTGGAAGCTCATCCAAATCCAGATGTGGCAAAATGTGATGGTCCTTGTGCCTTGCGTTTATCTCAACTAGAACCATTCCTGGCTCAATTAAAAGAGCTGGATACTCTAGTGAAAGGATTTGAAAAATTAGATACACATTAATTCAATATACATTGATGCGTCTTTTTTGACGCATCATTTTTATTAATCAACTGAGGAATAGTTCATGAGTCAAATCGTTGACATTCGTGCACGTGAAATTTTGGACTCTCGTGGTAATCCAACCATCGAAGCAGACGTTATCTTAGCATCTGGCGTAGTTGGCCGTGCATGTGCACCATCTGGTGCTTCAACTGGTTCTCGTGAAGCTCTAGAACTTCGTGATGGCGATAAAGCACGTTACCTAGGTAAAGGTGTTAAAACTGCGGTTAACAACGTAAACACTCTGATTCGTGATGCGTTAGTGGGTAAATCAGTATTCGAACAAAAAGACATCGATAATACGATGATCGCTTTAGATGGTACTGAAAACAAAGAAAAATTAGGTGCAAACGCAACTTTGGCAGTATCTCTTGCTGCTGCGCGTGCTGCTGCTGAAGAAAAGAAAACTCCGCTTTACCAATATATCGCAGATCTTCGTGATCAAAAGATTTTGACCATGCCTGTTCCAATGATGAACATCCTGAACGGTGGTGCTCACGCAGACAACACTGTTGATATTCAGGAATTCATGATTGAGCCTGTAGGTTTCACTTCATTTTCTGAAGCGTTACGTGCGGGTGCTGAAATCTTCCATTCTTTAAAATCAGTTTTGAAGAAACAAGGTTTGAACACTGCAGTTGGTGATGAAGGTGGTTTTGCGCCAAACCTTCGTTCTAACGAAGAAGCTATTACTGTGATCCTGTCTGCAATCGAGCAAACTGGTTACAAGGCTGGTTCTGACATTATGCTTGCGCTTGACTGTGCATCTTCAGAATTCTACAAAGATGGTCAATATATCCTGGCTGGTGAAGGCAACAAATCGTTCACAAGCAACCAGTTTGCTGACTACCTTGCAGGTCTAGTAAACCAATACCCAATTATCTCCATTGAAGATGGTCTGGACGAATCTGACTGGGAAGGCTGGTCTTACCTGACTTCGATTCTGGGCGACAAGATCCAGTTGGTTGGTGATGACCTGTTTGTTACGAATCCTAAGATTCTTCAACGTGGTATCAACGAGAAAGTAGGCAACTCAATCCTGATCAAGTACAACCAGATCGGTACATTGACTGAAACTCTGGATGCCATCTACCTTGCGAAAGCAAACGGTTACTCTACTGTAATCTCTCACCGTTCAGGTGAAACTGAAGATTCTACTATTGCAGATCTTGCAGTGGGTACAGCAGCAGGTCAAATTAAGACTGGTTCACTTTGCCGTTCTGACCGTGTGGCGAAATATAACCAATTACTTCGTATCGAAGAATTGACTCAAGCTGCATATCGCGGTAAAGCTGAGTTCAAAGGTTTGAACTAAGCGACTTATGTCAATGTTAAATGTATTCGACTCCTTGATGAGTAAAGTACTGTTGGGCCTTGCGATCGTTCTGATCGCAGGGTTTCAATATTTATACTGGTTTGGTGAGGGTGGTTATAATGACCATCAGGCATTGACCCAGAAAATCCAGCAACAAGTAGAATTGAATGAAGAGCTAAAAGAACGTAATCGCGTTCTGGCTGCAGAAGTTTATGATTTGAAGAATGGTATTGAAGCCATCGAAGAACATGCTCGTCTCGATTTAGGTTTGATCAAGCCGCATGAAACCTTTGTACAAATGAGCACTATTAGTACTCAATATAAACCGATTTATCTTAATCCGAATAAAGTAGACCTGAGAACCAATGAATCAGCTGATGTTCCAACAACACCATAAATTGTGGGTCATTTTACCAGCTGCAGGTTCCGGTAGCCGATTTTCCAAAACCGAACTTAAACAATATCAGATGATTCAGGAACAGACCGTTCTTGAACATACGGTTTCGCGCCTGAATCAATTGCCATTAGCAGGTTATGTCCTTGCAATCGGTGCACAGGATGATGTTGCCAAGACTCTGCCACTTTCTCGTCTGGATAAAGCGCATTTTTGCTTGGGCGGTGCAGAACGCGTCAACTCTGTACTAAATGCCTTGGAATATTTATCTGAGATAGCTTCAGAAGAAGACTGGGTTTTAGTGCATGATGTAGCCCGTCCTTGTGTGAGTCAAAGCTCCTTGATTGATCTGGTCAATACAGCAATTCAAACCGATCAGGCGGCGATTCTGGGTATTCCGGTACGAGATACCTTAAAGCGTGTCGTAAAGAGTCATGATATTGAAACGACGGTAGATCGTTCAACTTTGTGGCAGGCGCAAACACCACAAATGGCGAAACTTGGAACCTTAAAACGTGCAATTCAGCAGGCACTCGCAGATGGTGTTACCATTACCGATGAAGCCAGTGCACTGGAACATATAGACGAACCAGTTCAAGTAGTACAAGGCCGCTCTGACAATATTAAAATTACCTATCCAGATGATCTGGAACTGGCCAAACTGATACTGGCTGCCCAGCGCTAAATATATTGCAATAAAAATGGAATAAATCAGTCAATGGCGATTTATTCCGGAGCACTTTAACTTATAATTTTGCCATCATGAATTTTCTACCCGTGGGCCAATGATCCCTTCTCAGCAGTATCGTTTTTTGCGGCAGTCCGCACGCGATGGACGTAGTATTAATCCCCAAAATGCCTCCCGATGGGCCAAGTTGCACCTTGATCCATGGCTGCTTTGCTTCCTGATTTTAAATGCGATCTTGGGTCTGATGGTGGTCTACAGTGCCACCTCGGAAGATTCCGGGATGGTGATCCGTCAGGCGATCAGTTTTGGTGTGGGCTTTGTGGTGATGTTTATTTGTGCCCAAGTACCACCTAAGGTTTATCAAGCTGCCAGTCCATATTTTTATATGTTCGGTATCTTTATGCTACTGCTGGTCTTTGTGATTGGTGAGAAGCGTCTTGGGGCAACCCGCTGGATTACGTTGCCGGGTGTGGGGAGTATGCAGCCGAGTGAGGTAATGAAGTTTGCCATGCCACTGATGATGGCCTGGTACTTTGCCCGTAAACCTTTCCCGCCGAAGTTTCTGGACATTGTCGGTGCTTTGGTGATTTTAGGCGTGCCATTTGTATTGGTAGCACTGCAACCCGATCTAAATATCGGTCTGGTGATTCCCGGGATTTTTGTACTATTCCTGAGCGGCATGTCATGGCGCCTAATTGCTGGAGCCTTTGCTGCTTTAGCTATTGCAGTGCCATTGCTGTGGATGTTCTTGTTGCAGGAATATCAAAAGAAACGGATTCTGACTTTATTCGATCCAGAATCGGATGCCTTGGGCGCAGGCTGGAACATTATCCAGTCCAAAATTGCCATCGGTTCGGGCGGGATTATGGGGAAAGGCTATTCGCAAGGTACTCAGTCTCATCTAGGTTATCTGCCTGAACATCATACCGACTTTATTATGTCGACTTATGCGGAAGAATTTGGTTTTATCGGGGTGTTTCTTCTATTCAGCCTGTTTACGGCCATTATTATTCGCTGTCTGATTATTGGCATGAATAGCTTTCATAACTTTGGCCGTTTATACGCCGGTGCGATCGGACTAACTTTTTTCTTCTTTGTATTTTTAAACTCAGGCATGGTCAGTGGGATCTTACCTGTGACGGGTGACCCTTTGCCATTGATGAGTTACGGTGGTACAGCCGTGATTTCCATGTTGGCAGGGATGGGTATTGTGATGTCAATCCATACTCATCGTTAGAAAATTCAATGAAGTAAGTTTTCAAAGCCAGACCAGTTCTGGCTTTTTTATTACTCGTATTTGTTAAAAGTAGCTTTATGCTATAAATATTCAATAACTTAGATAAATCATATGCAATTTTTATTGTTGAGGGGAAAATGAATAAATTAATGATAACCATTGGAATTTTCGAGTTATCTGTTTCAGCTTGGGCCAAACCACTGAGTTAGGCTGAATTTAAGGCAAAAACCAAACAAAAATATGATGAGTTGGAGTTAAAACTTGCTGTATTGAACTCATCGGTAGACCAACGTGAGCATCCTGCACTTATGATTGCTAAAGCCTGTGAATATGCAACCGGTTTAAAGCAGTTAAAATATCTATCAGAACAGAATCTGCATCTTGCGGCAGCGCAAGATGAATTCCAGTTTGTGAGTAAACTAGATAATCAGTTTACTCAATCTCTTCAGGATTTGGGAACTACCTATGAAACAGGCTGTGTTTCACAAAAAAAATAAAGAACAAAAAGCCCTCAAATGAGGGCTTTTTGTGGTTGTTTCATACTTAGCTAAGAAACCAGGTGTAATAACCCCAAAGCATTAAAGGCCAAGCCAGAAACGGACTAAATAGCCATTTCCAGAACCAGTACTGAGGGATAAAGCCAACTCCGTGAATAAAACCGCCTGAAATCCCGATCATGATAAACATCATGGCGCGGTGGCTATATTCCCCGTTGGCATCCAGCATCGCAGCAGGATGAACCAGCAACACCGCTGCGAGTGGAAAAGCCAATAGGCAAGAAATCACCATTGCAAAAGGGTTAGATTTTTTTTCTATCTTTACTTGTTCAACTGCAGCGTCTGTCATCTCTTATTTCTCATCCAGGTCTTGATGATTTTCAATATATAGTGCACTAAGTACACCGGCGAAACAGGCCATCAAAATGCCGAGAATCCATGCGAAATACCACATAATTTTATCTCCTAAGACACAGCCTTAGTACAGGCTGTGTGAATTCTCTTGAATATGTTTTTTGGTAATCACGCCCCACATCTTGTAGTAACACCAAGTGGTGTAGCACAGGATCAGTGGAACGAAGATGCATGCAGCTACAGTCATCACAGTTAAGGTATTTTGGCTGGATACCGCATCCCACATGGTTAAGCTTGCAACTGGGTTGATGCTAGATGGCATCAGGAATGGGAACAGGGCAAAACCGGCAGTCAAAATCGCACCGATCACCGCTAAAGATGAACCCAGGAAGCTCAAACCTGCTTTGGCTTTAGATGCAGCCAATACCACAATGATGCCACCTAAAATACCTGCAACTGGTGCCAGTATCGTAATTGGATAATTGCTGTAGTTGTTCATCCAGCCTGGGTTGGCATTGGTCAGTACTTCTTTTGCTAGTGGATTAGCGATACCGTTAGTTTCGTAAGGAGTCACTAGGGTATAACCCTGGATACCACCGAAATATAACCATGCACCGACTGCCAGGAAAGCTACCAGATAAACAATCCCCATGATTTTGGTTGCTTTGGCAGAACGTTCACGTAAATCGCCATCTGTACGTAGCATCAACCATGCACCACCGTGTGCACACAGCATAGATAAGCTGACAACACCACATACCAGTGCAAATGGATTGAGCAGGGCAAAGAAGCTGCCAGAATAAGTCGAACGAACTGTTTCGTCTAATGTAAATGGAACACCCAGGAACATATTGCCGAATGCAACACCGAAAACCAGTGCAGGCACAGCACCACCAACTGCTAGGCCCCAATCCCAGGCATTACGCCATTTGGTATTTTCCAGTTTGGAGCGATAGTCGAATCCTACTGGACGCAGGAATAAGGCAAACAGAACAAGCAGAAGTGCCCAGTACATACCAGAAAAGGCAGTTGCATAAACCATTGGCCAAGCAGCAAACAGGGCACCACCCGCAGTAATAAACCAGACTTGGTTACCATCCCAATGCGGGGCAATCGTATTGATTGCTGCACGACGTTCTTCATCATTCTGACCCACGAATGGCATGATCGCCATGGAGCCCATATCAAAGCCATCAGTCAGGGCGAAACCAATCAGCAAGACGCCAACCAGTACCCACCAGATTATTTTGAGGAGTTCGTATTCAATCATGATTGAACCTCGCCAGTTACGCCTTTTGGAAGAGCTGCATCTTCTTGATCGGCTGCTGCTTGAGAATTAGGTTTTTCGAAGTGGTATTTACCGGTATGTAATGAACTTGGACCCAGACGTGAGAATTTAATCATCAGGTACATTTCAATAATCAGCAAGACAGTGTAGAACGCTGCTAATGCAATGATTGAACCCCATACATCGCCTGTGCTTAAGCTTGAAGTCGACAGATGTGTAGGCAGAACCTCACCAATAGTCCAAGGTTGACGACCTACTTCAGCAACAAACCAGCCAGTTTGTGCCGCAATCCATGGAAGTGGTAGTGCAAATAATGCAAATTTTAATAACCAAGGTTTGTTTTCTGCATTGCGTTTAGCCACCGCAAAAGTTGCTAATACAAACAGAACCAGCATCAGGAAGCCAGAAGCGACCATGGCACGAAATGCCCAGAACAGGCTTGGTACATGTGGAATAGTATCTTTTGCTGCTGCCTTAATTTGCTCGTCAGAAGCATCTACAACATTTGCAGTATATTTTTTCAGAAGCAGACCGTAGCCTAAATCTTTTTGAGTTTCTGCAAATGCAGCTTTCAGCTCAGGAGACTGATCGCCAGCACGTAGTTTTTCCAGTTGTTCATAAGCTACCATACCGTTTCGGATACGACCTTCATGTTCTACTAGCAGGTCTTTAATACCGGTAACAGGAGTATCTACAGAACGTGTGGCGATGATCCCCATAACATAAGGAATTTTCACAGCATAATCGGTAGACATGGTTTCTTTATTTGGGAAGCCAAATAAAGTAAATGCTGCAGGCGCTGGTTCAGTTTCCCATTCTGCTTCAATCGCAGCCAGTTTGGTTTTCTGTACATCACCAATTTCATAACCAGACTCATCGCCCAGCAGGATCACTGAAAGTGTAGACGCTAAACCGAAAATGGCAGCAATCGCAAATGAACGGCGTGCAAATGGCAGGTCACGTTTTTTCAGCATGTAGTAACTTGAAATTGCCAGTACGAAGATGGCACCAGTCACATAACCTGCAGAAACAGTATGTACGAATTTAACCTGTGCAACCGGGTTAAAGATCAGTGCTGCAAAGTCCACCATTTCCATACGCATGGTTTCATAGTTAAATGCTGAACCGACCGGGTTTTGCATCCAGCCATTGGCAACCAGAATCCACAGTGCAGACATGTTAGATCCCAATGCTACTAACCAGGTCACGCCCAGATGCTGTACTTTGGATAAACGGTCCCAACCGAAGAAAAATAAACCAATGAAAGTAGATTCAAGGAAGAAGGCCATCAAACCTTCAATAGCCAATGGTGCACCGAAAATATCACCCACATAATGCGAATAATATGCCCAGTTGGTTCCGAACTGGAACTCCATGGTTAAGCCTGTGGTTACCCCTAAGGCAAAGTTAATCCCGAACAGTTTTCCCCAAAACTTAGTCATGTCCTTGTAAATTTCTTTGCCGGAAATCACATAGGTGGTTTCCATGATGGCAAGCAGAAATGCCAGGCCTAAGGTCAGTGGAACAAAAATAAAGTGATACATCGCGGTCATAGCGAACTGGAACCGCGAAAGATCGACCACGCTTTCAGAAATCATCAACGTGTCTCCTTGATTTGGGAAGGATTGCCGGCGATACGCTCGGCGACTTGAGTGTCAAAATCTTTTGGAATAGTAGGCGCATCAAACCAAATATTTTTAATTACCAGAAGTAGAATGATCTTGATAATTAAAATCGCAGTAATCTCTCTTACTGTTTTTTGGTTTAAGTTTTTAGAAACTAAGCTCATGTGAACAAGCCTATTATGTGGTTTGTTATATATTATTAATCGATTGTAACTAAAAAATAAATAGACTAAATAGTTTAAATAAATATATATTTATAAGTTATTGAAAATATTAATAATATACTATTAAAAGTTTGATAATTATTCTAAATATTTGTGATTATTTTGTGTAAAAACAGATTATTTAAATCTGACTAAAATGCTTATATTTATATTTTTAAAGTGGATTAATTTGCTTGGTTTAATTATTAAATAGATAAAATTAATCTGATTAAAATGGTTGGGATTTATTTTTTAATCTTATTAAATCTGATTATTTTGCTGGGGTTTTTATTCTAATTAAAATAGTCAGGATTAATTAAAAAATAAAAAAGAACCCGCATCAGGCAGGCTCTCTTCTAATATGAAATTGGGGAGGTTTTAGAAGTCGTAACGCATACCTAGAGAAAGACCTAAGCTGTCTTCACCGCGTGCGCCACCTACAGCATTGGTACGAGCTTGTGCCCAAGGGGTAAGGTTTGAGTTTTCATCATTTAGTACAGTTGCTATGTTGCCATAAACGCGAACTGTTGGATCTAAACGATGCTCAAGTCCGATTGCCAGTAAAGTTGCATTCGCATCGTCCGCATCGACATCGCGGTGGAATACTTCACCACGGAATGAGGTTTTTGGTGCAAATTTATACTCACCGGCTATACCAAATACTTGTGCATCTGGGTTTGCTTCAGAATTATCGTGTTGAAGGAATTGGTATAAACCACCCAAGTTGAACTCAGGCGTGATTTTGTAAGCACCTGCGATACGGAAACCATCACGTTCGCCACGACCTGCATCTTCTTCATAATGTTCATAGGCAGCAGCAAAATCAACTTTACCTTCTTTATAGGTTAAAGCGAGATCGTATGCTTTATCATCGCGATTATCTTTATTGGTAGTAGTTGTAGTTCCCGGTACGACTACTGTTACTGGACCATTCACAGTTTCAATTACAGTAGTTTTTGGTGAAGATGTTGACACGCTATCAGGACTATTACCTTCGTGTAAAGAAAGTGCTGCTAAAACATTAAAACCGCCACCAAATTTTGGTGATTTATATTCAATCGTATTGGCATTACGTTCATCAAAACGCAGGTTGCCTACACGCGTGACGTTACGAACGTCACCAACCATATCACCAAAGAAGTTGACCGGGCCACGTGCTACTTTGAATGGGCTGTCAAAACGGCCGATACGCGCTTGACCGAAATCACCTTTTAAACCAACAAAAGTATCACGAGTTGCAAATTCAACATCATCGTTTGCAGAACCACTTGCAAAGTTAATTTCTTGTTCGATTTGACCAAATACGGTCATACCATTTTCTAGTTTTTGTTCAGCTTTAAAGCCTAGGCGTGAAGAGTTTGAAGAAAGACCTACTTCGTTATAATCCTGGCCATCATCCAGATAATCTAAAGAAACGTGTGCACGACCATACACTTTAACATCAGCAGCAGCTGCCATTACTGGTGTTAAAATTGTTGCCCCGATTGCTAATGCAGATAACGTTTTTTTCATGTGTTGCTCCAATAAAGACTTTTTTATTCATCGTCTTAAAAACAAGTTTCAGTATTGTTTTGAAACATCTACTGCTCTATTGGTGCCAAGTATTCATTACAAATAAGTCAATATGATTAAGGAAATATTTCAGAAATATTAAAGACAATCATTGTCTTATTTTTTATAGAATTGTGAGTGGGATAAGCAGGATTGATACAAATACAACTAGGCTCGGTGTTTGCTGTAAAACCTAAAAATAGGCTAGGTGACTTTTATTAATATTTTAGTGACTTAATTCAAGGTGAAATACATCAAACATAAAAAATGGAGCCAAAGCTCCATTTTTAAATATTAAGAATAGCTTACAGGGCAGCTTTAATTTTCTCTGCCAGTTGCTTGATTTTTTCCTGATCGCCCATTTGTGCAGCATGTTTGCCAAGGTTGTGCAAAGAAGTAGGTACCAGATGGAAATGGACATGCGGAACAGTCTGACCCGCCGTAGCGCCGGAGAGCTGCATCAGTACAATGCCATCTACACCTAAACCTTTTTCAATCGCTTTGGCAATTTTTTGCACCACCTGAATGGTATAGGCTGCAATTTCAGGATCCAGGTCAAGCAAGGTAATTGCGGGTGTTTTAGGAATGACCAGAGTATGACCATCGGCCTGTGGCATGATGTCCATAAATGCAAGAACTTGGTCATCTTCATACACTTTAATTGCTGGAAGTTCACCACGCAGAATTCGTGCAAAAATATTTTGGTCATCGTAAGTCATAAGTGCATTCCTTGAGCAGAATTGAATTGTATTATTTACAATTCAATTCTTTCTGACGTTCTTTGATCGCGTCAAGACGTTGCTGCTCTTTTTCTGAAAATTTTGGCTTGGTTGTGTAGCAATTGTCATTAAACTTTGCTTTTGCTTCAGGATCCTTGAAACAGAAACCTTTTGATGCATAAATGACATCATGGTCATTTTTCAATTTTTTGCATTCCTGTTCAGATGCAAGAACCGATGTTGAAGCCCCAAACAAAGTTGCAGAACCGACGAGTGCTACAACAAATAACTTATTCATAAGAGTTTCCTCAGGTATCACTGCATGTGGCTAGTCTATAGTCACAATATTAGGTTTGTTTATTATTATTCAATGGCGAGATATTACTCAATGGTAATATTACTCCATGATTCATACATTTTTACAGCACTGGAAAAGTCACTATTTTTATCCGACAGATTGCTAGCAGCTTGCATCAGACTTTGACCCAAAGCAAGAAGTGGCACTGCCAGTTTAGCATCGCGCGCAAGATCAAGTGCAATGCCGGTATCTTTGGCCAAGAGAGGCAGGGCAAAGGTAACAGGAAAGCTACGGTTCAAAATACGCTGTCGTAAAACGGTTTCAGTCACATTGCTTTTGCCGCTTGATGCATTGATACAATCCAGTGCTTCATTCAGATCAACCCCGTGTGCTTTCAGCGTGGTAAAGCCTTCTGCTGCCGCACACAGGTTTACAGCCAGTAACATATTATTTACCGCTTTTACCGCAAAGCCAGCACCTGATGTACCCACATGCTTAATTAATTTGCCAAAAGCCTGCATCGCTGGCAGGGCTTTTTCAAAGCCTTCTGCATTACCACCGACCATCACAGTCAATGTGCCATTTTCCGCACCAATGGTCTGGCCACTCACAGGTGCATCCAGGAAAATCACACCCTGTTCAGTCAGTGCTTCTTCTAGGTGTCGGGCAGCGTCAGGAACACCACTGGTACAGTCTACCCAGATACTGCCAGCTTTAAGGCTGAGGCCTTGGACTAATGCTTCAACATCGGCACTGGTCGGCAGGCAGGAAAAAATAATATCTGCCTGAACTGCCTGTTCTAAAGCGACAGCTTGGGTGCCATATTCAACAGCATGTTCTTCAGCTTTGGCGAAAGTACGGTTCCAGACATAGACTGTCTCAAAATGCTTGGGTAAATGCGCTGCCATGCGATAACCCATTGCGCCTAAACCAATAAATGCCACTGACTGAATCATGTCATACCCTCTGAATAAAATAATAAATACCTGAAAAATGCCGGCTCTTCCGGAATTAAGCATCTATCCGGGTTGAGCGTTGTGCTAGCCAGGTGGTCAATTTCGGCCAGAATGTATTGGCTGTTTTCTGATTGGACATCAGCCCAAGATGACCACCCGGGATAAGAGTAAACGTCTTATCGGTACTACTTGTCAATTCCATCAAAGGTTTAGCTGACTGTTCCGTAACAATCTGATCAGTTTGCCCAGCCCCGACCAGTAAGGAACAGTTAATATTTTTTAGGTTAATTGTCCGGCCATTTAAAGTCATCGAGCCATTTTTTAAAGGGTTTTGCAGCCATAAATGCAGCACCATGTCCTGATTGATTCCACCCGGATAATCAATCATCTTGTTCAGGAAATTACCCATAGTGGCATGTTCATAGACATCTTCAACATTTTCCAAGTTCATCAAAAACTGCTTCTGGCTTTTAAACCAGCCAATCGGATCAAGCAGCTTAAATCCCAGTGCATTGATGATACCGGGCGAATGAATATATTCCTTGGGAATCAATCCTTGGTGAATCGCCTGTTGCAGGTTTTTATTTTTGGAAATGAGCTTATTGGTGGTGCTAAACAGCTTGCCAACCCGACCAGAGGCATAACTGTCAATCGGGCTGCCCAGCACGATCAGGTTTTTAACATGTTCAGGGGAATGCAGCGCTGTATAAAGCGTGACAAAAATTCCGGCCATACTCCAGCCATGCAGGGAAATAAACTGACTGCCTGAATGCGAGCAGATCCGTTCAATAGCCTGAGGAATCGCGCCATCAATAAAAGACAGAAAATTCAAGTGACGGTGTTTATAGCGGAAACGTTTCCATTCCATTAAATAGACATCAAAACCGCTATGCTGAAAATGCTTGACCAGTGAACGGTAAGGATACAGATCATAAATATCCATATTGATCGCAAGAGGGGCAACAAAGACTAAGGGCTCATGGTACTTCTTTTCAGGCGCTGCATAATAGCGAATTTTGCAGAACTCAGTCGCAGCAATATATTCAAATGGCGTTTTTTGCGAAAGAATCAGAGAAGACGAGTTAAATAACCGGGCATTCAGGTGTTTTAATTTTTTCTTCTGGCGTTGAATATTTTGTTTTAACTGAATCATGTAAATAATTTATCCGTATATAAAGGAGAATTGGTCGAAGTCTAAGCAATAATTGCTTATTATGCCTTGACCTGAAATAGCTTAGACGCTCAAAATGATGGCAATTTTTTACAAAAGGCAGCCTTTGGGCTGAAGTAAAATGATGAGCCAGCAAGACGATTTTAACTATCAATTAGAAACTTTAGCCATCCGTACTGGTCACACCCGTAGCTTTGAGGGTGAGCATGGTGAACCGATTTTTCTAACATCGTCATTTGTTTATGAAAATGCGGCTGAAGCTGCAGCAAAATTTTCAGGCCAAGAGCCGGGTAATATTTACTCTCGCTTTACCAATCCAACTGTTGCCATGTTTGAAAAGCGTCTGGCTGCTTTAGAAGGCGCAGAACGCGCTGTTGCGACCAGCTCTGGTATGGCTGCGATTATGGCGGTGGCGATGGCTTACCTGAAAGCAGGTGATCATGTCATTTGTTCACGCGCCGTATTTGGTTCAACAGTCTCTTTATTTGAAAAATACGTGGCTAAATTTGGTGTCGCAGTTGAGTTTGTCGATCTGACTGATCTGGATGCATGGAAAAATGCCATCAAGCCAGAAACCAAATTACTCTTTGTTGAATCTCCGTCAAACCCACTGGCTGAAGTCGCGGATATTCAGGCTCTGGCAGATATTGCACATGCCAATGATGCATTGCTCGCGATTGACAATAGCTTCTGTACACCAGTGTTACAACAACCACTCAAATTTGGTGCAGACTTAGTCGTATATTCTGCGACTAAATATCTGGATGGCCAAGGCCGTGCACTCGGTGGCGCTGTGGTAGGTAACCACAAACTGCTTGAAGAAATCTTCGGTTATGTACGTACCACTGGTCCTTCTATGAGCCCGTTCAATGCTTGGGTATTCCTGAAAGGTCTAGAAACTTTACGTTTACGTATGCGTGAGCATTCTGCCAATGCACAAAAACTGGCAGAATTCTTAAATGCACATCCGAAAGTAGAAAAAGTTTACTATGCAGGTTTACCTGAACATGTTGGTCATGAACTGGCAGCAAAACAACAAACCGGTTTCGGTGGTATCGTATCTTTCGAAGTTAAAGGCGGTCGTGAAGGTGCCTGGAAAGTAATTGACAATACCCAGTTCATTTCAATCACCGGTAACCTGGGTGATGTGAAATCAACGATTACTCATCCGGCAACAACCACGCATGGTAAATTGTCTCCAGAAGCCAAAGCAGCAGCGGGTATTCGTGAAGGTTTAATTCGCGTTTCTGTTGGTTTGGAAGAGATTGATGATATTATTCGCGACATTACACGCGGTTTAGATCTAATCTAATTTTATAAATATATGTTCGGAGATCTTTATGAACATTAATATGTTGATGCAGCAAGCACAGCGCATGCAAAAAGAAGTCGAAAACAACATGAAAAAAGCCAAAGAAGAGCTTGCGCAAACTGAAGTGCATGCTGAGGCTGGTGGCGGTCTGGTGAAAGTCACCATGACTTGCCGCAATGTGGTGAAACGTATCGAAATTAATCCTGAACTGTTACAGGACGATCCAGATATGATCGAAGATCTGATTGCAGCAGCGATGAATGATGCAGCGCGTCAAGCAGAAGTGATCTCTGAAGAGAAAATGAAATCTGCAAACTCAGGTATGGGCTTACCACCTGGTCTGGCTGGTTTATTCTAAGGAAGTATGCGCAATGTTTAGTGATCGTTTTGATCAACTGGTTCAAGCATTACGCATTTTGCCAAGCGTTGGGCCGAAATCGGCCCAGCGTATGGCTTTGCATTTAATCATGAAAAATCGTGAAGGGGCGATTGGTCTGGCACATGCCTTGACTGAAGCAACCGATCACATTCATGAATGCTCGATCTGCCATTCATTGACGGAAGATGAAGTCTGTAATATCTGTACCTCAGTTGAGCGTGATGATGAACTGCTTTGTGTAGTGGAGTCACCGGCAGATGTCATGGCAATTGAGCAAAGCGGCAGTTTCCGTGGTAAATATCATGTTCTGGGTGGTCATCTGTCACCTCTAGATGGAATCGGGCCTGAAGAAATCGGTATTCCGTATTTACTGCAACGCTTAAGTCAGGGACAGATCAAGGAAGTAATTCTGGCCACCAATGCGACTGTCGAAGGACAGGCAACCGCACATTATCTGGTTGAAGCCAGTAAGCATTTACCAGTGCAAATGACGCGTATCGCTCAAGGGGTGCCTCAAGGTGGAGAACTGGAGTATGTCGATAGTCATACTTTGAGTCAGGCAGTGCATAACCGGATGCGAATTAAGTGAAATATTAATTATATTCTCTTAACATATAATATAAAAAATATATTAGTAAAAATATAAAATGTTTACTAGATAAGCTATATTCGAAAAAAATATGGAACAAAAAGTATGATTTGGTTGTCACATTTTTATATAAAAATTCTATATATCGGGTAATATAGCTTCATCGAGCATCTAATTTTAGACTCAGTCTTTATGTTTCAATTTATTCAACATCAGCACGACTTAAATCATGTCCTGAACCTTATGGATCAAAATCCGGTCTATGGCCTGGATACAGAATTCATTAAGGTAGACACCTTGTGGCCAAAACTTGGTGTTTTTCAAATCAATGTCAATAACAATGTCTATTTGCTGGATGGAACAACACTGGATCTGAGTGAATTTCTGAACAAGATTTTTAATGCTCAACAGAATATTTTCCATGCCTGCAGTGAAGACATTGACCTGATTTACCATTACACCCAGAAAAAAGCTCTGAGCAATGTCTTTGATACACAGGTCGGTATGTCTTTCCTCGGACATGGTTTGCAGGTCAGCTATCAGAATGCCTTGAAACAGATGCTGGATGTCGATATTGAAAAAGATCAGACTCGCTCTAACTGGCTGGCACGTCCTTTAAGCTCTGAGCAGTTGCTGTATGCAGCCAATGATGTGCATTATCTGGTGCAACTGTCGGATAAAGTCAAACAGGATCTGGAAAGCAAGTATCTGCTCGATTTCGCTCTTGAAGATTGCCGTTTTTTGACCCATGAAATTGGTGAAGAAACACCGACTGCCTTGCTTTATCAGGATGTCGGTAATTATCGTCATTCACGCCGTCAATTAATGCAGTTACAACAACTGGCTGTATGGCGTGAGCAGATTGCCAAGGCGCTGAATCAGCCACGCAGCTTCATTCTGAAAAACTCGACCATGATTGATCTGGTAGAGAAATTCCCGCGCAATAATTTCCAGCTCAGTCAGATGAAAGACATCCGGGCCAATATTGTCCGTGAACATGGCAAGACTATTCTTGATCTGTTGAAATTCCTGCCTGATCAGGCCGACTGGCCACTGCGTCTGGCACGCCCAATCCGCCATTCATCCAGAGAGATTGGCGAGAAGGTCGAAACAATGATCCAGAATATATCCAATGAAATCTCTGTACCTAAAGAAGTGCTGATGCGCAAGAAATGGCTGAATGCCTTATATCAGCATGTAGTATGTCATAAGGATGAACAGGATCTGCCAAACTACTTGCTCGGCTGGCGCTATGAGTTATTAACTCTGCCACTAATTAAGGTATTGCATCAGGATGAGTCTTATCTGTCGACCCAGATGAAAGTAGTTGAGTGATTTTTACTGGATTGATTAAAGATAAAGCAATTATACAAAATCACGACTGATGCATTTGAAGCGGCTAATGTTTCTGTCGTTTTTTTGATGTATCCTTGCGATTGTTTTTTCAGAAAAGTCGTTTGAAACATGCAAGTGTCTATCTACAAATCTAGCAAAAAAGATGAAATGTATCTTTATGTGGCGCGTCCTGCAGATGAGAACGAAGCCGAAACATTTGAACCACTAGAGGTATTGGCTGAACCGGTACGTGTTGCGTTTGGTCGTGCGACTTTTGTCATGCATCTTGAACTGAGTGAATCGCGTAAACTAGCACGTGCTAATGTTTTACATGTGATGGATTCAATTTCTACCCGTGGTTTCTTCCTGCAAATGCCTCCAGAAGGTTTAATTAACCCGAATGCGCCAGCACCAGAAGGTCTTCGTGGAGCTTAAGCTCAGTTCAGGAGTTGTGAAATGAATGGTTTTGTAGCTGTATTGGACTCAATTCCTGACCAGAGTATTGCGTTTGCAGTGTATCTGCTGGGCAGTCTGATTGCGTTAGGCTGCTGGTATGGCGTGACCAAGCGCATACCAAAGGCAATGGGCGGTTTTTTATGGCTATTGGCCTTTGCCGTGCTGTTGACTCCAACCGTTTCTGAAGGCAGTAATGCTTCAGTTGCACCTGCTATTTTCGGGCTGCTATTTGGTATTCTGACCAAGGAATATGAACTCGTTTGGATTAATGCGTCACTTATTTTATTTGTCATTGGTATCGGGTCTGTGATTGGCTATTGCTGGTCGACCTATGCATCCAGTAAAACGGGTCTTGGGTCAAACAAGAAAAGTTCACCGCTGTAAATAGAAAAATAAGGTTCAATCATGTCTGCTGATATTCAACAATTCTCAGGTACGGATCAGTACATTGCCACTGACAGTTTAAAACTGGCTGTGAAAGCTGCGCGTAGTTTGCAAAAACCCTTGCTGGTCAAAGGTGAGCCGGGTACAGGTAAAACCCTGTTGGCTGAACAGGTGGCACAAAGTCTGGGACTGAAGCTGATTACCTGGCATATCAAGTCAACGACCAAGGCACAGCAGGGCCTGTATGAATATGATGCGGTATCACGCTTGCGTGACAGCCAGTTAGGTGATGATCGTGTCTATGACATCAAGAACTACATCAAGCCGGGTAAACTCTGGGAAGCGTTTACCAGTGAAGAACGCTGTGTATTGCTGATTGATGAGATTGATAAAGCAGACATCGAGTTCCCAAATGACTTGTTGCATGAACTCGACAAGATGTCTTTCTTCGTTTATGAAACGGGTGAAACCATTACTGCGACCCAGCGTCCGATTGTCATCATCACTTCAAATAACGAGAAAGAACTTCCAGATGCATTCTTGCGCCGTTGTTTCTTCCACTATATCGAGTTTCCGGATGAAGCGACCATGCGTGAAATTATCGATGTACATTTTGAGAATATTTCGGCAACACTGGTGAATGAAGCTTTGCAAGTTTTCTTCAAGTTACGCCAGATTCCAGGCTTGAAAAAACCACCTTCAACTTCAGAACTGATCGACTGGCTAAGCCTACTCATGGCAGATGATATGCCGGAAGACATTTTAAGAAATAACGACAAGTCCAAAGCGATCCCGCCTTTGTACGGCGCGCTGATCAAAAATGAGCAGGATGTACAGCTGCTTGAACGTCTAGCCTTTATGTCGCGTCGCTAAGGGAGAAACACGCATGTTTGTGCGATTGTTTTATACCCTCAGAAAATATGGCGTACCAGTTTCCACCCGTGAGCTGATTGATCTGAATCAGGCGGTGGCGGCAGGCGTGGTTTTTGCTGATCAGGACGAGTTCTATCAGCTTGCTAAAACTGTGATGGTCAAAGACGAGCGCTACTTCGACAAATTCGATCTTGCCATGAAAGACTACTTTGATGGTATCGCGACCTTTGATCTGGATGAATTGCTGAATCAGGTACATAAACTGCCCAAAGACTGGTTTGATCTGGAACTTATCGAGAAGCACTTGACTCCTGAACAGCGTGAAGAACTGAAAAAAGCCGGGTCGCTGGAAGAACTGATGAAAATGCTGGAAGAGCGCTTGCGTGAACAGCATAAAAAACATCAGGGCGGGAATAAGATGATTGGTACTGGTGGCACATCGCCATTTGGTGCCTATGGTGATCATCCTGAAGGTGTGCGCATTGGCGGGCCGGGGCGTAAACGTTCCGCCGTCAAAGTCTGGGAACAGCGTCAATACCGTAATCTGGATGATGATCAGATTCTTGGTAGTCGTCAGATGCAGATGGCACTGCGCCGTTTGCGTAAGTTCGCCCGTCAGGGTGCGGCTGAAGAGCTGGATATTGATAGCACTATTCGTGAAACCGCCAAACAGGGGATTCTGGATGTTCAGCTGGTACCAGAGCGACGTAACCGCATTAAAGTTTTAATGCTGTTTGATATCGGCGGATCGATGGATGCGCATATCGCTCAGTGTGAAAAACTGTTTAGCGCAGCCAAGACCGAATTTAAGACTCTGGAATATTTCTATTTCCATAACTGTCTGTACGACTATGTCTGGAAAGATAATGTCCGTCGTTCCAGCTCGCGCATGAATACCTGGGATCTGTTCAATACCTATGGACGGGATTACCGGGTGATTGTAGTGGGTGATGCCAGCATGGCACCCTATGAGTTGAACTCCGTCGGTGGTTCGGTCGAATATATGAATGATGAGGCAGGACAGGTCTGGTTACAGCGTCTACGTCAACATTTTGATAAAACCGCCTGGCTCAATCCTGAAGAAGAAAAATACTGGCATTACACGCATACTATTGGCCTGATTAAGCAAATCTTTGAAGATCATATGTTTCCAATGACCTTAAAAGGTATTGAGGATATGACCAAATATCTGGCGCGTTGATTCCATTTATCTATAAGTGACTTTATCTATAGTTATTAGTGCTTTAAAACGAATTATTCTAGTATAAAGTCACTTGTTATACCTTATTCCAATATTCAGGAATTATTATGGCTCATCAAATTAATGGTATTGCGTTGCCCAACGAAGAGGGTTTCTTTGGTCAATATGGTGGTCAGTTCATTCCACCAGAGCTAAAACAGGCCATGGATGACATCAATGTTGCCTATCAGGAAATCCGTCAAACTGAAGAATTCCAGAATGAATTAAAAGACCTGTTTGCCAATTATGTCGGCCGTCCTAGTCCTTTGTTTCATGCTAAACGCCTTTCTGACCAGTTAGGTGGGGCACAGATTTATCTGAAGCGTGAAGACCTGAATCATACCGGTGCACATAAAATCAATCACTGCCTGGGTGAAGCACTGCTGGCGAAATATATGGGTAAAACCAAAGTCATTGCAGAAACCGGTGCAGGTCAGCATGGTGTGGCATTAGCCACTGCATGTGCCTTGGTGGGTATTCCATGTGAAATTCATATGGGCCAAGTGGATATCGAAAAAGAACATCCAAATGTCGTTAAGATGAAAATCTTGGGTGCTAAGCTGATTTCTGTGACTCGTGGTACAGCAACCCTTAAAGATGCAGTCGACAGTGCTTTTGAAGAATACTTGAAAGATCCGAAAAACTATATCTATGCGATTGGTTCGGTGGTAGGACCGCATCCATTCCCAATGATGGTGCGTGATTTCCAGTCCATTATTGGCGATGAAATCAAGGTTCAAACCAATGAACGCTTCGGTGCAAACCCAGACTATGTGGTGGCATGTGTGGGTGGTGGTTCAAATGCCATGGGTGCATTCACGGCATTCCTGAATGATCCAGAAGTGAAACTGGTAGGGGTAGAACCTGCTGGTCATGGCCTAAATACTGATAAGCATTCCGCAACGCTGACTTTGGGTAAACCAAGCCAGTTGCATGGTATGGCCTGCTATGTGCTTGAAGATGAGCAGGGTGAACCTTTACCTGTGCATTCGATTGCTTCTGGCCTGGATTATCCAGGCGTAGGGCCACAGCACAGCCTGCTTAAAGATCTGGGTCGTGTGGAATACACTACGGCAACAGATCAGGAGTGTCTGGATGCCTTTATGACCCTGTCACGCGTTGAGGGAATTGTGCCAGCATTAGAAAGTTCACATGCAGTGGCTTGGGCAATTCGTGAAGCGGGTAAACTGCCTAAAGAGACTAAGATTGTAGTGAATCTTTCAGGTCGTGGTGATAAAGACTCTGATTATGTCGCAGAGAAACTCGGTCTTTAATTTGATTTATAGTCATAATCAAAAAAAATCCCAGTCTTAAGACTGGGATTTTTTATATCTGATCTGGTTTTGATATTGCATTGTTATTTGTTTGTAATGACATTTTGGAATTTAATTCACGTATTGAAATAAGAAAGAATTTTAGCCTGAAATATATTGTTGTAACTGATCAATCAGTTTACGTTGATCTTCCATTGCAGCTTTGACCAAGTCACCAATCGAAATCAGACCAATCAGTTTGTCATTTTCAACTACAGGTAAGTGACGTAAATGGCGGTCAGTCATTAATGCTAAGCAGTCTTCAACAGAAGTTGCAGAAGTCACGGTTATGACTTTAGGTGTCATAATTTCATTGACTGTGGTATCAAAAGAGGTTCTTTGCATCAATGCGATTTTACGGGTGTAATCACGCTCTGACAAAATGCCGACCACACTGTCTTCGTGGGTAACGACCAGCGCCCCAATTCCTTTTTCTGCCATCAGGGTAATTGCTTCTAAAACTGTAGAGTCTGGACGGATGGTATAAACTGCCTGATGTACTTTATCACCGAGCACTTGTGCTACGTTGGTCATTCTATTGAGTCCTTTTTATCTAATTGTTATTAGTCCTAGAGTATGTATCCAACTGAACATCTCTAGGTGTCTATTTTATGTCTTTATAAATAACATGTTTTTAGGCGAAGTGCAGTCTTTGTTGTGAAAAAAACAGGTGGCGCATCTGTGGAATTGATAATTTTAGTTTAGTGCCATTACCGCTACATAAAGTAGGTGTCACGGCTAATCGGGACAGTGTAGGTAATAAGTTGTTTTCAAAATCTTCGGGGTTGATTCTACGTGGTACATAACCTGGCCAATGTTCCTTGGCATAATTTTTGGCATCCAGAGAATTAAGCCAGAATGGAAAAATATAATCTTCCTGATCGCGCATCATCGCCCAACCCTGATGATAGACGCCCCACAAAACGCCACAATACATCATGGATTTGAGGATGGTGAGCCTCAAAAGAAAGTTTTTACATATCGGGTCGTATTGAATAATTTTTCGCATTGTCGTTAAAATAAAGTGCTATTAGAGTTCAGCTCTATTCTAGAAAGTTCCAGTGAAATTACTGTTTCAGCTTTGCAAGCAATCGTAATAAATTATGTCTTAATTGCAGTATTTCGAAAGAATGGCATAAAAAAACGTCACCGAGGTGACGTTTCTTCAAGCTTGCATGGTGGCCATGTTCTGCCAGTATTGTGCTTTGAGTGAATCTCGTTCTACACGAAAACCCTGATAATACAGTTCAGCTAAAAAGAGTGCTGCTTTACCGTGACCGGCGCGCGCTGCATCTTCTAATTGTTTTACTGCATCGACAAAGTTCATTTGCGATTGAATGGTATTCACTGCATCTGCATACAGATGTTCCAAATCATGTTGAGAGATATTCTGCATAATATAAAAACTCCTTAATTTTAATTATGATTTCGGATAGACTTTTAAGTCTAAATACAAATATAACTTAGTATTATTAAACTAATATTACAAAATAATGGAAAAGTCAACTATATCAGCTTTCCTGTTTACTTAATTTATAGTTTGTACGATCAAACTATACACAATTGGAAGTTTGGTTGGTATAGATTTTAACAATAGAACAAAAGAAAAGGAGAACAATATGATGCAAAGAACTCTTGAAGGGCTCAGTTTTGATATACCCCCAACAGCCAGTCAGATTACAGAATTGGCGCATGTACACCGTAAAAAACTAGATGAGGCAATTTATGACAAATATACCCATCTAGGTGATTACAGTCTGGCTCAACGTAAAGAAGTTTATGATTTTACCCGCGCTCTGGACGAAACCCAGCGTGCAGAGTTTTATAGTCACTATAATGATGAATTGGTCCGAATTGCAGATGAGGATCGACTGCATCCACCTGAAGCCGAAGCCGGCTTAAGCAAGTTTGCAATTTTGCTGGTTTTAGGTCTGGTGGCAATGGTCATTGCCTGGAGTGTGTACGAATTGTTGAAATCCTAACCGATTTATAGTCATATCAAAATGTATATTTATACTGGTCATTCAATCTTTGACTTGAACTTCATGGGACCCAGCCATACACTAGCTTCAACTTGAGGTAGTGTATGGCTATAGATAGCAAAAAATTAAGCGATTTTCTGAATAAAATTAAGCTTGAACAAATTTATAATGCGGTTGTTATTTTTATTGTGGCATTAATTTTATGTCTGGCTACATTTGCCATTTATCGTCCACTGACGACTTCCCAATTTAATTTACTTCAGGAACTTGCAGAACAGCAGAGCTTACCTCAAACCCAGGATATGGCTCAGACTTTGCTGCAACAGCAACGCATCCATCGCGGTCAATATCTTAAATTGATGCAGGCGTATCAGCAGGAATCTCTACGGACTCGTCAGCTTCCGCCGGTTTCTGTGGATATGCCTTAGGTATTGAAATCATATTAGGTAGTGGTGTAGAAGGATCTAACAGGTTCTGTTCCAATCGTAGTTTTAATGCTTCTTTATCCAATTCTTGACTCACCACGACCAGTGTTAAACGTTCTGGATGCAGATGTTTGCGTACGGCATTTTGCACATCTGCAGCGGTAATTTTGGCTAAACGTTCTGGATAGCGTGAAAGATAGTCGGCTTGCTCTGCATAAAAGCCCATTGTGCCTAACTGGGCATTGATTGTGGCATTGCTGCTGTAATTATTTGGAAATGCTCTTAACATCCCGGCCTTGGTTTCTTCCAGGCGCTTAGTATCAATCGGCTGATTTACAAAGTTGATAAAAGCCTGATGTGCGACCTGAATGCTATCCAGTAACTGATCTTGTCTAGTCGAATAACGGAAGCTAAATATACCAGGTGCCTGACTAAAGCTAAATGTACTATAAGCACCATAGGTATAGCCGCGTTTTATTCTTAATTCCTGCATCAATACTGCATTAAATCCGCCACCACCAAACATGCGATTGGCCACTTCCAGAGCAAGCCGATCTTCAGTAAAACGGTTTGGTCCTAAGTGGCCGAAGGTCACATGCGCTTGGGATGAGTTATAAGGCAAATGCACGATATCAAAACCCGATTTTTCTTCAGGTTCAGCTAATGCAACAGCTTTCTGTCCTTGAGGCAAATTGCCTGCAATTCGTTCAGAAAGTTCCAGTGCCTGTTTAGAACTGAGTTTGCCGGTAATGGCAATATTCATGTTTTGTGCTACCAGAAACTGGTCGCGGAATTTTTTCAGTAAATCAGCCGTAATTTTTTTGGTACTGCCAATGGTACCGGTAATGGGTTCGGCATAAGGATGCTGGCCATACAATGCCCGATAAAACCGGATATCCATCAGTTTACTTGGATTTTCCTGAAGCTGTTTTTGTCCTACTTGAGTATTACTGAGTGCTAACTGAATACTCGAAGGCTTGAATGTGGCATTTTTGAGAACATCCATCATCATGGCCAAAGCAGGTTCCATTTTTTTGGGATCTGATAAAGTTCTAAGGCGAACGACAAACATATCGCGATAAGCCTGCACGCTAAATTGTGCGCCTGTGACATCAAAGACTGAAGCCACCTGTGCAGCCGTATATTTATCTGTTCCTTCGCGCATCAGTTTGGCTGCTGTGCTGGATAAACCAAATAGACCTTTAGCAATTTCCTGATCTCGTGCTGATCCGGCATTAAAGGTCAGTTGAATATCGACCATCGGCAGATCTCGGGTTTCAACAAATAGAGTGCGAACTTTGTAACGATTATTCAGGTCATGGATAAAAGGTGCCTGAAATGTCTGCTTTTGATTAATGTTTTTTAAGCTTTGCAGGAGAGGGATCGCTTGTAACTGACTGGGATTATCATTCAAATCAGGTTGGGTATCTAAATAATTTTCTGCCCAAAGGTTTGAACTGAGGCTTAAGCTGGTTAAAAGGATAAGAGAGCGAACTTTAGACATTGTAATAACCATTATTGATCTTTCTGTTCAGGCAAAAGGTAGAGCGTACTTAAATTTTCACGGACAAAATAGGCATTAGCAACCCGCTGAATGTCCTCTGCACGGACACTGTCATAATGCTGAGGCAGTTCATCCATCAGGCGGTAACTCAATCCGTTTACTTCAAGGTTTCCAATCATTTTGGCCTGTCCGCTTAGACTGTCCTGACTATAAATCAGATTTGAAATAAAGCGTGTGCTGATCCGTGCCAGTTCATACTCAGAAATAGTTTCAGTTTTTAGTAAATCAATTTCTTTCTGGATGGCTGTTTGTGCTTCTGTCAGATTTACACCTGGAGCCGGAAGTGCGGAAATACCAAACAGGCTATCTCCACGGTTATAAGGATCATAAGACACACTTACAGAAGTAAGCACTTTGCGGTCGCGGACCAGACGATCCTGCAAACGAGAAGAAATTCCGCTATCTAGCAGGCTGCGGATAATGGTTAGGGCGTAGGCATCTTGAGGATTCTTGGCGGTAGCTAGAGATTTCACATTCCAGGTCATATACAGATTAGGCACCTGAACATTGCTCTCAATTTCCATATGACGATAGCCTAAGCGCTCAAACTCGAGTACATCATTACGTGAGGGTGTGGGACGCGCCGGAATATCACCGAAATATTTCTGTACCTGAACGAGAGCTTCTTGCACAGCTAAATCACCGACAATCACCAGAATGGCATTATTCGGGCTATACCAGTCTCGATACCATTTTTTAACATCACTCAGCTGAATATTATTAAGCGTTTTCATGTGACCAATCACGGGCTGACGATAGTGACTGGTGGGATAACTGATCCATCTAAATCGTTCAAATGCCTGGGCACGCGGATTATCATCAGTACGCTGACGCCGTTCTTCCATTACCACTTTAATTTCCGGATCAAAATCTTGCTGGCGTAACAAGAGGTTGTTCATGCGGTCAGATTCGAGTTCAAGCGCCATCGGAAAATAGGCTTTAGGATAGAGCTGATAATAGTTCGTATAATTGGTAAATGTTGCGGCATTAATACTGCCGCCATAAATCCGGCTCAGGCGGGTAAATTCATCATTGGGAACTTTGTTCGTGCCTTTAAACATCATATGTTCCAAAGCATGAGAGACACCGAGAATATTGCCGGACTCATCACTACTGCCGACTTTATACCAGATCTGTGTCATCACCATCGGAGAGCGATGATCTTCCCGGATAATGACTTTTAAGCCATTACCTAAATAGGTTTCGATGGTGGTGCGGGATAATTCACTCTGGGTTGCGGCATGTACGGGGCTAAAACCAAAACTCAGGATGAGTGCTGCGACTGGAGAAATCCGCTGTTTGATGATTCTGGATAAGGAGGAGATAGCAAAAAAAGATATGGACACAAAGTCTTCCAATGAATAGATATTTGTATTTAGGATTATTTTTCAGAAATCTTGTATTGAAAGCAACCAAACACTGTTATTTTTTGGTTGTTTATTCATGGATTGGATTTCCCGCTCAAAACACTGCAAGTTATGCTAGAATTCAATTTTTTAACGCAATGCTTTTCAAGGATTCGGTATGCAACAGCAATCTAATGGGCAAAACAAATTTTTGATTGATGCTGATATCGGAGATGATGATGTCACATTACCGAGTTTACCTGCGGTTAATGTGCCGATTTTAGAAACACCAAGCGCAACTGCTGAAGTTTCTGCACCTGTGGCGACGGAAGCTCAGGAAGAAGAACCTGCTACAAAAGGCGGTTTCTTTAGCCGTATGAAAGAGGGTTTAACCAAAACCCGTAAAAATCTTGCCGATGGGATGGTCAATATCCTGATTGGTGGCAAAGAAATTGACGATGAATTATTAGAAGAAGTTGAAGAACAGCTTTTGGTTGCAGACATCGGTGTTGATGCGACTAAAACGATTATTGCCAATTTGACTGAACGTACCGCACGTGGTGACCTAATTTATTCTCACTCGCTGTATAAAGCGCTTCAGGAAGAACTGGTGGCTCTGCTGGCTCCGCGTGTAAAACCACTGCAGATCGATCCAAACAAAAATCCGTATGTGATTCTGGTGGTGGGTGTAAATGGTGTAGGTAAAACCACGACCATTGGTAAACTGGCAAAACGTCTGCAAGGCGAAGGTAAAAAAGTCATGCTGGCTGCGGGTGATACTTTCCGTGCTGCTGCAACTGAGCAGTTACAGATCTGGGGTGAACGCAACAATATCGCCGTAGTAGCACAAGGTCATGGTGCTGACTCCGCTTCAGTCATTTTTGATGCTTTCGAAAGTGCGCGTGCCAAAGGTGTGGATGTTTTAATTGCGGATACTGCAGGCCGTTTGCATAACAAAGGTCACCTGATGCAGGAATTGACCAAAGTTAAACGTGTCATGCAGAAGATTGATGCGACTGCGCCACATGAAGTGATGCTGGTGGTGGATGCCGGTACAGGGCAGAATGCCATTAATCAAGTTGAAATGTTTGATGAAGCAGTAGGTTTAACGGGTTTAACCATTACCAAGCTGGATGGTACCGCCAAAGGTGGCGTGCTGTTTAATATTGCCAGCCGTACGCATGTACCGATTCGCTTTATCGGTGTAGGTGAGAAAATTGATGACTTACGTCCATTCTCAGCAAAATCATTCGTTGCGGCATTGTTTGAAACTGAAAAATAATTAATGCGACTTGCATCACATACACTCCGCTAAATGCGGAGTTTGTTGTTTTAAAGGGCTTAAATGTTCTAAAAAGCAGCATGAAAAAAACAGCAAATCCTGCCTACCTGAATAAACCCATTATAATTGTATGGGATTTGCCTGGTGATTGAAGTTCAGGCTATATGTAGAGGGTAGAAAATGGCATTACTCAATAAAATTGGGTAGGTATTAACAACTGACCTGACTAAGGATTTTAAATTTCCTAAAAACAGTAAAGCAATTGAACATTTAGAATTCACTTTTGTTGAGAAATTAAAAAAGTTCCGTGGGACTTATCAGCTAGGTAAGCGTGTGCATTATAGTCAGGCTTATCTGACCGAGCTGATTCAGGAAGCAGTGCATAGCTGTTCTTCAGCCTATAATTCACAAAGTGCACGCATTATCGTGTTATTTGCCGATTCACATCATCAATTCTGGAGCATTGTGAAAGATGTTCAACGCCAGCATGTGCCGGCATCGGTCTATGAAGGGATTAGAATCAAACTGGATCAATGTGAAAATGCCTATGGCACGATTTTATTCTATGAAGATCAGAATGCTATTCAGCAATTACAGAAAAAGATTCCATTTAGTGCCGATGATTTTCCACTGTGGTCAGAGCAGACTTCCGGCATGGTACAGTTTGCTGCGTGGACTGCGCTGGCTGATTCCGGTCTGAGGGGCTTCTTTGCAACATTATAATGCATAGATCAATCACCCTGTAGCTAAGCATTTTAAAATTGATGAAAGCTGGTTGCTACGTGCTCAGCTCTGTTTCGGTTCAATTGAAGAAGCAATAGAAGATAAAATTGAGTTTGTAAATTCAGACAGCTTCCAGGTATTTAGCTAAGACCGGCGATTTTTGAAATTAGCATGCGCTAAGGTGATTGATACAAAGGATCAACCTTAACATCTCTGAGAATGTTCTATAAATAAAACACATTGTTATCAAAATAAGACTGTTTTAGGCAGTGAAAATGCTTAGGATGATCTTATCCGTTTTTAATAATCAGAATAGAACGAGGTGAGATCATGGCATTTCTAGATCATATTAAAAAACGCCGTAGTATTTATGCCATTGGGAAAAATGTCAGCCTGGATCAGGCAGAAATTGAGCACATCATTAAAGAGGCGGTGAAACATAGTCCATCATCTTTTAACTCGCAATCTTCACGCGTAGTGATTTTGTTTGGTCAATCACATGATACTTTCTGGCATATTGTGCGTGAAACTTTACGCGACCTGGTGTCAGCAGATGCTTTTGAGGCTACCAATAGCAAAATAGATGGTTTTGCGGCAGGTTATGGAACTGCACTGTTTTATGAAGACCAGAATGTCATTAAAGGAATGCAAGAAAAATTTGCGCTATATGCAGATAATTTCCCGATCTGGTCAGAGCATGCCAGCGGTATCGCTCAGTTTGCAACCTGGACAGCTTTGGCTGAACATAATATTGGTGCATCACTACAGCACTACAATCCGATCATTGATGAAGAAGTGGCGCAAACTTTCAGTATTCCATCGAACTGGAAGCTTCGTGCTCAATTGGTATTTGGTTCAATCGAAGCCCCTCCAGGTGAAAAAACCTTTATGGATGATGCAGAACGATTTAAGACCTTTGCATAATCGATTTAGAGATGAGAAAGAAGTACTGTTAAGTACTTCTTTTTTATGTGTGATATAGCAGAAATCAGAAGATAGATAGTCTGATAAATGCTGAGTAAAGTGCTGTAGAGGCAAAGCATTTGTCATAGAATTGTCATTTGTACACGGCATATTGCAATGAAAATTTTATATATTAACCAGAATGAGTGAGTGACATGGATTTACGTATTACAGCAGCTGTAGTTGCATTATTGGGCAGCACATCAGCTTTTTCAGCCGTGACATTAACCGTACCTGAAGAAATCAAGATGATTGCAGTGAATGATCAGGAAGTACGTTCAGGTCTATTACGCTCAGATCAAACTTATAAACTGGATGCGGGTACGAATGCGATTAGTGTCCGTTATACTGAATTTTTCCAGCACAATGATAATTCTCATGACATTTTAAAATCTGGCGTAATAACTGTAAAAACTCCAGAACTTAAAGATGGTGAAGCTTATAAATTGGGTTTAATTAACGCGCCTAAAAATTTTGATGAAGCGAAAAAATATAAAGATCAGCCAATTATTGGTTTATATGATGCAAAAAATCAGCTTCTGGTTCAGCAGGCAGGAGCAAAAGATGCAGCGAAACCATTACTAGGGCAAAGTATTTTAGGAAAATCTGTGGATTTGACAACGAATAAAGTTGTAACTCCAACAAATCAGCCGGCAGCGGTCTACACTCAAACTGCAAGCACATCGAATGTGGCTACTGCAAACGTTCGGGAAAATGCATCAGTTGGTCAGCTTGATCAGCAATTAATTCAGTTGTGGAAACAGGCATCTAAAGCTGAACGACAAAAATTTATGAATTGGCTTGGCGAGCAGGCAAATTAAAATTTATTGTTCAATATTAAAAGGGATCGTACTCATACCATCCCTTTTAATAAAAACTAAACCAGTAGAAATTCACATTTGCTTAAACTTTTAGGCCAAAAATGACTGGAAAAAAGCATTAAAACTCCTAAAAATAGCAATTCAGATTAAAAAATAAACGTACGATGCGCTTTTTTGAATATTTTTAAGAAAAGCTCTTGCACTGGTTCTGAAACTGTATAGAATACGCAGCACACCAACGCAATGCATGAAACAAAACGTTAAGTGGTTGGGTTGGAGCTTAAAACTGACGAGGTTTTAAGTAAGATCATTAAGAGATTATG
>NZ_DCRI01000050.1:0-4716 GCF_002324975.1 Acinetobacter sp. UBA1496
TAATACGAAATTATGTTTTAGGTCGAATATAATATAAGTTCATGGATAAAATCTAGTCATGACATAAAAAATCACATTTAAAAAATTAAAACTTTGGTATAAAAAAGCCATTCGGTAATGAATGGCTTTTGATTAAATGACCAAAATGAAACGATCTAGCGCGGGAAAAACTGAGCCAAACGTTGCTGAACAATCTGTTCTGCTTCTTGCATGATAGTGTCAATCAGCATTTGACAGGTTGGAATGTCATGGATCAATCCCATCACTTGACCTGCTGTCAGTATGCCTGCATCAACATCGCCATTTTCCAAAGCCAGCTTGCCTTTTAAGCCACTGACATAAGGGCGAATCTGTTCAAATTCCAGATTTGGATCTTCACCCATTTTAACGACGAGATCAGATACTGCATTCTTCGCAACACGCGCAGTATTCCTGAACTGACGGTAAAGCAGATGCGTTGCCCGTTCATCATTGTCGACATAAAACTGCTTGATATTTGGATGGATCGGCGCTTCTTGTGTGGCACAGAAACGTGTTCCCATATTGATGCCTTCTGCACCTAAAGCAAGTGCTGCCACCAAACCACGACCATCCGCAAAACCAACACTGGCTACAATCGGTACAGTGAGTTGATCAGCGGCTGCTGGAATCAGAATCAGTCCAGGAATATCGTCTTCACCCGGATGACCAGCACATTCAAAACCGTCAATCGAGATCACATCCGCGCCGATTCTTTGTGCTGAAAGTGCATGACGTACCGAGGTACATTTATGAATCACAATGATGCCATGCTGTTTAAAGGCTTCAATGTGTTCATGTGGTTTGTTGCCTGCCGTTTCTACAATCTTGATTCTACTTTCAATAATAGCCTGTCGATATTCGGCATACGGCGGTGGGTTTACAGCGGGCAATAAAGTCAGATTTACTGCAAAAGGCTGATCTGTCATTTCACGGCAGCGTGCAATTTCCTTGGTCAGCGCTTCAGGTGTGGGTTGTGTCAATGCCGTCAGCGTTCCCAAACCACCTGCATTGGAGACTGCACTGGCCATTTCTGCAGTACCGACCCACATCATGCCGCCCTGAATAATCGGATAGCGAATGCCTAAAAGCTCGGTAATACGCGTTTGAATTTTCATGAATGCTCTCCTTAGCATCCGGTAAATTGTGCGGGGCGTTTTTCGATAAAGGCCTGTACACCTTCTTTATAATCCTGACTACTCAGGGCCAGATATTGCAGGTTTTGTTCCAGCTCCAGTTGCTGATCCATGCTATTTTCAGCACTGCGTTGCAGCGCCTGTTTAGTTAAAGCCAGTGCATAGGTCGGCTGTTGTGCCAGTCGCTGTGCAAGTTCTTCGATATAAGCATCAAATTCTGCATCAGGGATCATTTTCCAGATCATGCCCATTTCAGCAGCCTCTTTGGCATGCACAGGTTCACCGAGTAAGGTTAATGCCATAGCGCGTGCATAACCAATTAAACGCGGCAACATCCAGGTACCGCCGGCATCAGGAATTAAGCCGATTTTAGAAAAGGCTTGAATAAATTTGGCACTTTCCTTGGCAATGACCAGATCGCAAGCCAGTGCGATATTAGCCCCTGCACCGGCAGCCACACCATTTACCGCTGCAATCACAGGTTTAGGGCTTTTGCGAATCAGGTTGATTAAAGGATTATAGTATTTAGCCAGCGAACCCTCTGGTGGCAAAGGTACATTGCCAAGCTGTCCAGCCCGTTCTTTTAAATCCTGCCCTGCAGAAAATGCCCGACCATTACCCAGAATCACAATCACCCGAATATCCGGATTCGTATTCCAGCTTTTCAAAACCTGTTGCATTTCCTCATGCATTTGCCGGTTAAAACTGTTCAGTGAATCTGGCCGATTAAAACTTAAAGTAGCGATGCCTTGCTGAACCTGAGTCTGAATCATTTCCCACATCATCAATTTCCTTATTTTTTATCTGTATCCCTACAATTAATAGCCTTTATTGACATCCACCTGATGACACAAATCCAGGCCTTGATTTAAACGGCGGTCATTTTCCAGAATCTGCTCTACCACCACAGACATTGGGGCATGTGAGGCCACATGTGGTGTCACCACAATTTTTTCGTGCTGCCAGAATGGATGGTCAGCAGCCAAAGGTTCCTGTTCAAATACGTCGACAATTGCACCACGTAACTGGCCAGAATCCAGTGCATTGAGTAGATCCTGCTCGATTAAATGCTGGCCACGCCCGACATGAATCAAAGCTGCCTGTTCAGGCAGTTGCTGAAATAATTCAGCAGAAAGAATCCCGGTATTTTCTTCGGTAAGGGGTAGCAGGTTAATCAGAATCTGACTTTGAGCCAGGAACTCGGAAAGCTGTTCTTGACCCACATAACTTTTAACTTGATTAATATCTTTTGGGGAATTCGACCAACCAGAGACTTGATAGCCCATGTCAGCAAAGCGTTCTGCTACGTATCCGCCCATATGCCCCAGTCCCATAATCCCGATCTGGATATGATGGCTATAGCTCTGGCGATATTGCTTCCACAGCTGCTGCTTTTGCTGCTGGATCATGAGGTCAAAATAACGCTGAAAATACAGCACGCCCCAAAGCAGATAATCAAACATGCCTTTTTGATGATGTGGATCCAGTACCCGGCAAACGGCTTGATCTGGGCGTACAGCATTTAAGTTTAAATGTTCTACCCCAGCAGCAATCGAATGAATCAGGCCAAGCTTTGGTAGCTGCTGCACTTTTTCCAGATCTGGAAACCAGGCAGCAACTGTGGTTGCCCGTTCAGCTTCAGGGCTCTCCACTGTACAGAAACTACCAGCTGGCGCATATTTTTGAAAAGACTTGACCAAAATGGCCTCAATATTCGGTACAGAACTGGAAATAACAATCATGATGCATACTCCGTATATTGATGCTCAATCAGGGATAAAGCGGCCTGCCAGGCACGCTGTAATATCGGTTCAATGAGAGGACTCGCGAACTGCTTGGCTGTTTTAATTCGGACTTCTTCTGCTGGATAATGCAATTCAGCACCGCCGCTTAAGGCTTTCACCTGTGCCTGACAGGCGCGTTCCAGAAAATAAATTTCATGAAAAGCCCGTGCAATGGTCTCCCCAGCCGTTAATAGTCCGTGATTGCGTAAAATCATGGCACGATGGTCGCCCAAGTCCTGAATCAAGCGTTCTTGTTCGTCAGTTGAAAGCGCAACGCCTTCATATTCGTGATAGGCCACATGCTGATAAAATTTCATGGCGTGCTGGGAAATTGGGAGAAGCCCGTGTTTCTGTGCAGAAACAGCAATTCCATCCGCGGTATGGGTGTGAATGACACAATTCAGATGAGGATGTGCTTCATGAATCGCAGAATGAATCACGAAGCCTGCCATATTGACTGGCTTGTCTTGTTCATAGCTTTCTACCACCTGTCCTTCATGATTAATCTTCACCAGCGTTGAAGCACGCATTTTTTCAAATGCGACCCCATATTGATTAATCAGAAAGCAGTCAGGCTGATCTGGAACTCTTAAACTGATATGGGTATCAATCAGGTCAGTCATCCGATAATGCGCAATAATGCGATAAAGCGCTGCCAGTTCACAGCGTGCCTGCCATTCAGCAGCTGTAACGAGATTTTTTATTGTCATCATTCCATCCTAGAAAAATATAGCATTTCGATCACTATCTGTTATATCATAATTTTATAAAAACAGAATATTATTTCATAAAGCGAAATATTTTATTAAAGGGAAACGATATGACTACAGCTCAAATGAATGGACTTGAATATCTAACCGCAATTAAAAATGGCGAATTGCCTGGTTCAGCGATGGGACAACTGATTCCCATGAAACTCAGTGTCGTCCATGAAAACTATGTGGAATATGAAGTTTATCCAGATGAACGTCACTTCAATCTGCAAGGCGGCATTCATGGTGGATTTTGCGCCACTGTTCTGGATAGCGTAACTGGTGCAGCAGTGCATACCACAGTTGATGCTGGTGTCAGTTTTTCCACTATTGACCTGAATGTCAAAATGCTCAAAGCCATGAAAAATGGTGAAACTTATACAGCCATTGGTGAAGTGATCCGGATCGGACGCAATGTGCTGACCTCAGAAGGCCGAATTGTCGACAAAGACGGTAAAATTTATGCCTTTGGTTCAGCAACTTTATTGGTCACTGACCGCAAATAATCCTTACGCTGATTTAATTAATCCCTGCGATATGCAGGGATTTTTATTTCTATATAAATAGTCTAATAAAAAATGCCATGTATATTATCTATACATGGCATTAATACGATGACTAAAGCTGTTATGCAGCTTCAGGGTTTTCAATCACCATCGCCAGGCCTTGACCCAGACCGATACATAAACTGATCACGGCATATTTTTTACCAGTACGCTGTAATTGACGTGCGACGGTTAAGGCCAAACGCGCACCTGAACAGCCCAATGGATGGCCAATCGCAATACCACCACCGTTTGGATTCACACGCGGATCATCAAATGCAACATCCAGACCTTTCAGGCAAGATAACACCTGGCTGGCAAATGCTTCATTGATCTCGATAATGTCCATATCATCTAGCGTCAAACCTGCACGTTTAACGGCTTTTTTGATTGCTTCGATTGGACCTGCGCCCATGATGCGTGGCTCAATGCCAGCGGCTGCAGAAGACAGGATACGAGCTAAAGGTTTTAAGCCATACTG
>NZ_DCRI01000052.1:0-7762 GCF_002324975.1 Acinetobacter sp. UBA1496
GTCAACAGACCCTAATCTTTAGATTGACACGATATTCGGTAATTTTATTGTCATTAATCACAACTTTCTGTTCATTGATCCAAGCACCTTGAACATTTTTAATCGTCTCTGTGACTTTCGCGATGCCAGTCTGAATTGCATCCTCAAAGCTTTTACTACTGCTTGAATTGACTTCTACCACTTTTGCAATTGCCATGATTTAACACTCACTCTGTGAAGATAGAAACATTCATCTTAGTTGATTTAAATTTCTCTACAGCTCTTAGCAAACAAGCGATAGCAAAAACTTACAGGGAATGAACAAATACTAATCTACCCTTACTGCTTTAAAAAAATTTAAATCTAGATCTCTAGTTTTAAATAATCAACAAATAAATATTTACTTAAAAACTTCTAAAACATCTAAAAAATGTATAAAAAACAACCTAAAACCGTCTAGAGCAAATACTCTAAGATATTGTTTTATAGAGTATTTTATCTAAATTTAGTTGCTTTTCTTGCCGATTTGATCATTTTTTATTAATTGCCATTTGATATTATTTTTCACGTGATTTAGGACTAACTTTTTTCTTGTTCAAACTCTTGAACACCCAGATATCAAAAGGTCATGTTATGAAAACTGTTAAATTTTTATGCGCAGCAACTGTGATGGCTTTTTCTCTACAAGCTTCAGCACAAATGGCTCAAGTGGTTTATCTTCCAGATTTCCCTGTAAGCAAAGCACCAGTTGAAACTGTAGCAACAGATACTGCAACTGCAGAAACTGAAAAAGCGGCTTAAGTCTTTAAGCAAAATCTCCCAGCAGGCTGAATTATTCAGCCTGTTTTTATTTCAGGGCTTCGAAAATTTAACTTGTTCTTCTATTTAAAGAGCATTAAAAACCTCATTATTTTTTATTTTATTTTGATTTCGTTCACTTTTTATTCAAGAACAACTGCCAAATTCGCTTAAAAAATACTCAAAATAATCAAGCATTTTGTCAATCAGATGCTTATAATCAGAACCTGATCTTTTATGGATTTCAGACTTTCTTGTTATGAACCAGCTTCAAGCATTAATACAGGGAAAAATTTCTCCGCAGGCAATTTCTGTGGATTTTTTGATTGAAATGGCTGAGCGTTATCCAGATCCCAACTCTACCGAATACAAACTGGTAGAACTTGCAGTCAACATGATCATGGCCAAGTCACTGGATAAAGCACTCAAATATATCTAGAGAGCTAAAATGAATGCTTTAGAAAAAGCAAAATTAATTAAAGAATTAAATGAATTGGGGCAGCAATTAGAACATAAATCCCTTAGTTTATATGAAGCTGCCCGAACCAAAAAAAGACTTCAGGATATTTTTCATCTCTGTGATGAATCTGTTTTTAAAAATCAGATTTTAGGTTTTAAATCCCGTGTTCAGCCTGAGCTGGCAGCACATCAGTTTGCAGCGAGCATCGAGTTTCATCATCGTTATCGCGGTTATTTTAAGGATCCTGTCCAGCTGCAACAGGCACTGACTATGCATAGAGAAACATGCTGGGCCTTTTTGCATCAGCCACAACAAGGCTGGCAAATCTGGCTGGGTCCTGTAAAGCAATCTGATTTTTTACATGGTGAATGGGATGAATTAGTAAATTCCCACAACTGGCTTTTGCAGCAACAGCAACAAGGCGCATATTTTCCTCTCGATCCCCAACTGGATATTCCGGCTTTATCTGTTCAGGATGCCGAATTCGATACGCTTACCCTGGAAATCGCGCGTTATCATCAGGGCAGTTTGCAGATTCAGACCAAGATCACTGTACCTCAACTATCTGAAACAATTAAACCTGATTTAGACAGAGCAACTAGCGAAACAGAAGAAGCCAAAATAGCTGAACTGCCTATAGAAATAGACAATACGGATAGTTCATCCTCTATTTTGATAATAGATGAAAATATTACTTTCCCTGAATCTATAGAGCTAGGTGAATTCTCTGCCCTGCTGCATCCATTAGAACATGCTGGAGCGACTATACGGCGTCTCTGTGCCCTAGAATTGCAACCGGCTACCTCCCAACCGGCTGATCTTGAAATGGCGCTATATTATGCTGAGGAAGACCACTGGCAGGCACGCCCTGTTTATCTTGCCATGCAGACCGATCAGCAAGGGCAAGGTTTGAAATATCTGATGCTCTTGGGTGCACCGAGTCTCTTGCAGGCCAATTCATGTATCCAGCACTGGGGCACACAGCGTGGATGGCGTTGTATAGAGATAAAATCCATATCATGGGCAGCTTTAGGTGCCTGCCTTGATCAGATAGACCTTTTCAGTGAAATGTATCTGCAACACGCCGAAACGGTCTGGATGCCTGAGGAAAGCTATGCCTATATTCCGGCTCGGCGTATTCATCAAAAGAAATTTATCAATTTTGAGGAAGCACCCGCTGATTTTTCCACTCCAATTTTATTACTACAGGAACATCAGAAAATTCGGGTGATTCATGGGGAAAGCCGCCTGGCATTATCCAATCAGGAAATCGCTTATCCTTATTTAATATTCAAGCGTGATAAGGATTTGAATTGGCAAAAAATTCATCAAATTGTTTTAGGATTGTCACAGCCGGTACAGGTTTTAGATCTTTATATGGCAATTCAGGCACAAATCATTAAATAATTGATGTAGTTATGTAGTTTATCCTTGCTTTTTTTCCTTATTTTTTAGAAAACTAGCGCAGTAAATAAAATACGATAAGAGCAAGAATCAACTCATGCGAATAAACCAAATTACTCGAATCTTATTGCTATCATTTGGCGTGGGATTAAGTAGTAGCCCAGTTTGGGCAGAAGTATCTCCTACAGAACCTATAGAAACAGAACAGCCTACAGGTACAGGTACAGGTACAGGTACAGGTACAGGTACAGGTACAGGTACAGGTATTTTAGATCAGATTCCACGCTTGATCGATGCCACGCCCACGATTTTACCTGAACAGTCAGACGAAGCGATGGTGCCCACTACTGAGGAAACAGAAGATAAATCTTGGGCTGACAAAAAGCAGAAAAGAATCCGTGAATGGGTAGACCGCACCGCATATAAGATTGATAACTGGTTTGGCCAGACCAACCCGGATGAGCCAGCAACTGCGACTTTGCGAATTATCTTGGATAATAGCTGGGACAAATATGAAAACTATGAAATCAAGCCGAGGATTCGAGGAAAAATCAAGCTTCCAACCTTGGAACAAAAGTTAAGTCTGGTCTTTGGTGATGACAGTCTGGATAACGAACTGGACACTAATGTCGCGATTACCAATGAAAATCCTGGCAATGCCCGGGATAAAAATCTGGATATTCGCCGTACCCGCGAGAACAACAGCTCGTTTGCACTCCGCTGGTCAGAATTTTCGAAAGGTCTACCTTTCGATAGCGATCTGGATCTGGGGGTACGTTCTGGGGATGATATCTATGTACGGGCCAAAATCAGTAAAGACTGGGCGATGCAGAATGACTTCTCTTTTCATGCCGAACAGATTTATCGCTATGGATTGCAGAGTGAAAATTATTTGCGGACCAACCTGGAACTGATCCATGCTCGTCCCAATGAGGCCTTTTTTTCCAATCAGTTAAGTTTGACCTATGCAGATGAGCAGGAAGACGATCTGACTTGGGATAACTATACCTTCAGACAGCATCAATTTTTCCAGGGCAACCGCTTTAACTATGGTATCTATACGGGCGGCTATCTGGATGATAAAGATTTACGCTTAAATCGCTGGGGACCTTATGTGTCCTGGAGACAGCCTTTCTTACGTGAATGGTTCTTTGTGCAAGGCGACCTGAACTATCTGAATGATGACCGACTGGACCGCAGCCATTATCTGGGTGCGATGGTACGTCTTGAGGCCATTTTCTAAATTTGAACAAATCCGAAACTATAAAAGCCCATAAAATATGGGCTTTTTAATGTCTGAATCCAATGAGTTTTTATTGGCGGTGCTCAACCGTTGTAAAAGCAATACGATCACTACGAATCACACGTTTTTGCTGCAAAGAAGGTTGTTCCATCTGTGGCATATTCCATACTGCGCGGTCTGTACGCTGAATTCGTTTTACTTTTGGTGCTTCTTTTTTCATTGGTGCCTGAAAACTAATACGATCACTGCGAGTCACTTTTTTGGACTCAGTATCAGCCATTGTGGCTGCGCTCATTGACATCAGAATGATTGTACTCAGACTCATCATCAGTGATTTTTTCATGGGAGAATTCTCTTAACTTAATAATCGTTATTATAAATTAATATTTTAATTATTATCTATTTTTTAGATTTAAAACTTAAAGGTATTTTTTTATTCTAGCTATCGCTTTTTTAAATCATTAAAGAAAAATTGAAGTTTTAAACACTGGATTCAGAACATAAAAAATTAACCCAATAATAGACTGTTAATACGTTTTACATACTCAGCCGGATTTTCTGGTAGACCACCTTCTGCAATCATCGCCTGATCAAAGATCACATTGGCCAGATCATCAAACTGGGTAGAACCTTCTAGTTTTTTCACCAGTGGATGTTCTGGGTTGATCTCCAGAATCGGCTTCACATCCGGTACAGGCTGACCTGCATCTTTCAACATACGGATCAGTTGTGGAGAAAGCTCCCCTTCCCCTGTGACCAGACAGGCTGGTGAATCAACCAGACGAGTCGTTACACGTACTTCTTTAGTTTTATCTTTCAAAGAATCTGTCAGCTTTTCAACCACAGGTTTGAACTGTTCAGCAGCAGCTTCAAGTGCTTTCTTCTCTTCTGCATCTTGCAGATCACCTAGATCGACTGCACCCTTAGAAACATTTTGCAATGGCGTACCATCAAACTCATGCACAAAGTTCATTGCCCATTCATCAACACGCTCTGACATCAGCAATACTTCAATGCCTTTTTTCTTGAACACTTCCAGTTGCGGTGAGTTTTTCGCAGCATTCAGGCTTTCAGCAGTAATGTAGTAAATCGCTTTCTGGCCTTCTTTCATGCGTGCTTTATAGTCCGCCAATGAAGTGCTTACTTCATCATTCGTTGAAGTTGCATAGCGCAGCAGTTTCAAGATACGTTCGCGATTACCGAAATCTTCACCCAGACCTTCTTTCAGCACTGCACCAAATTCGCGGTAGAAAGTTTTGAAGTTTTCCTGATCTTTTTCATCTTCAGATTTTGCCAGATTATCCAAAGTGGTCAGAATACGGCGGGTATTGCCTTCACGGATGGTTTTCACATCACGGCTTTCCTGTAGCAATTCACGGCTCACGTTTAATGGCAGATCGGCACTGTCCACCACACCCTGTACAAAGCGCAGATAGTTTGGAATCAGGTTATCCGCATCATCCATAATGAAGACACGTTTCACATACAGCTTGATGCCGGCTTTGGCTTCACGAGTGAAAATATCCTGTGGCGCCTTGCTTGGGATATAAAGCAGTTGGGTATATTCCGTACTACCTTCAACACGGTTATGTGCCCAAGCCAATGGTGCAGCAAAATCATGAGTCAGGTTCTTATAGAATTCGGTATATTGCTCTTCAGTAATCTCAGATTTATTCCGGGTCCACAGTGCGCTGGCTGAGTTAATCACTTCCCAATCATCGGTCTTCACATATTGACCGCCTTTTGGTGTTTCACCTTCAGCAGCTTCTTCTTCCTGCCAGACTTCTTTTTGCATCTGGATAGGCAGGCTGATGTGATCTGAATATTTATTGATGATCTGTTTGACTTTATAGCTTTGCAGATAATCCAGCGCATCTTCACGCAGATGTAGGATAATATCGGTACCACGACCTTCTTTAGTGATCTGTTCAACTTCGAATTCACCAGTACCGCCACTGATCCAGCGTACCCCTTCTGAGGTATCCGTACCGGCACGACGTGATTCTACAGTAATCTTATCAGCCACAATAAAGCCTGAGTAAAAACCGACACCAAACTGGCCAATCAGCTGCGCATCAGCTTTCTGATCACCCGTCAGTTTTGACATAAAGTCTTTGGTCCCTGATTTGGCAATCGTCCCCAGATTTTCAATGGCTTCTTGCTGGCTTAAACCGATCCCGTTATCTGAAATGGTAATAGTTTTATTTTCTGGATCGAGGCTGACACGTACGCGGAGGTCAGGATCATTTTCATAATATTCAGGATGGTTGATCCCTTCAAAACGTAATTTGTCACACGCATCTGAAGCATTAGAAATTAATTCACGCAGGAAAATTTCAGGATTTGAATAAAGCGAATGGGTCACGAGGTGCAGTAACTGCGCTACCTCAGCCTGGAAACTGTGTTTTTGTACGCTTAAATCGCTCATGAATCACTCCTATTATTTTAGATACAGACGTTAACTGCTGCCTATATGAATGGAGTGAGTTCAATAATTTTCAATAGCCTCAAAATAATTTTTTCGCAAAAAATATTTTTATGGCTTATATTTTTATCAGTTTAATTGATTCGATGGACAAGACTTAATAAGGCCCCATTTTATAGATACGATCAAAATGCAGATCAAGCTGTTGCTGACGCATATTATAGACCTGACTCAAGCAGGATACAGATTCCTGACAGCGGTCACGAAACTGCAGCCATTTCACCTGATCGCGTTGAATCACCGAACGTGTTCCCATCGGCACCATACGGCGCAAGATGTTATAGCTGGTACTCATTTTGACATCCGCATCATTCAGCAAACGATGTTCACAAATTGTTTTCTCAGTCGTGGTTGTCGCTTTCTGACAATTAAAACTGGCAGCATAACTCTGTGAAATAAACAGCGTGCTGAAGATCAAAAGACTCTTCGACAAAAAACTCATGCTTTGATCTTCCTTATTATTAGGTCGTATTCAATTAATATTTACTTTATTCGTTTTAATATATTTGAGTATTGCCAATCTGCTCAATTTCAATACGTTATAAATCGTTGTTATTTTGAAAAAAGCCCCATTCTTGATGAAGCTTTTGGAAAAAGTAAACCAAAAAATTGGAGCTTAGAATTTATAGCTATAACCGATCGTATAAACCCAAGGATCGATTCCAAATTCACCTAAATTAATTTTTGTCCCATCAGCAGTCTTTGCTTCTAGATCTGTATCTAAGTCTGCATAACGTGCATCAACAAAGACACCCCAGTTTTTTGCATCCGCTGGCTGGAAGTTAAAACCGACTTGGCCAGCTACCCCATAAGCAACATCCGCATCAAGCTTTGCTACACCTAATGCGTCTTTTGCAGTTTGGCTAAATTCTTCATCCCATGGAATGAATACTGTAGCACCTACACCGATATATGGACTAAAGCGGCTTGAATTTTTAAAATTATATTTGGCTGTGATTGTTGGGGGTAGATGTTTTAATGATGCAATTTTCACATCACCCGCCATCTCAACATCATGTTTAAATGGGGTAGCCAATAATAATTCGGCTGAAATATTGTCATTGAAGAAATATTCGACTGAAGGAGTAAAATTGAGTTCGCTACTTGCTTTAGCATCTTCAACTATACCAGGAATCAGGTCAGTTTCCTGAGTAGGTGCTAATACAGAAGCCCCCACTTTCACTTGCCATTGCCCTGCCATCGCAGATGCTGAAAGACCCATTAATGCAATTAGAGCTATTCGCTTTAACATTTTAAAATACCCCAAGGGAAGAATAATTATTAAGAAAATATTTCTTAATTAAGAATAAACATGGCTTAAATTAATATGCAATAGAGATTATAAAAATAAATTTTATTTATTATTTAAGTATATGTAATTATTAAATATTTA
>NZ_DCRI01000044.1:0-37704 GCF_002324975.1 Acinetobacter sp. UBA1496
AGACTGATTTCGTATAATGTATATTATGTTAAATAAAATATTATGCATATAGCCTATTTCTGTATGCAGCACTCACCAATTAGTTAATATCTCTTTTTCATCCTATTCGTGTTGAACGTGGATATTAAGATTAGTCTTAAGGTTTTCTTTATATAAATTACTTAAATATTTGCCTCATAACCTAGATGAAGCTCATCCGCAATTTTCCCTCGAATACCCCCCAGTTTTCTTTAAAAGTTTCAAATATGGTTATTTCAATATCATTAGATTTAATCCCACATAAATGACTTATATTTTTAATAAAAGCCTAAATAAATACTCTTTTGGTCTCTTCGTTCTTCCTTCAAACATTGAAACCTCGATAATGATATAAAATCTAGATCGATCCTTTGGATAAATAAAATTTCAGACTCTAAAGGTATAAATCGTTGAAAAATATTTTCCTCGAGATAACTTAGCTCTTTGATTAAAGCTTGATGGATAGCTTTATTCAATATACTTCGATTGTTTCATTTAAAGCATAAATTTTTACTTGAGACATTGTTTTCTACGCTCTTATAGTTACAGTTTTAATTATAGTGTGGGCTTTAATCTGGCTGGCATTGTTGTTCAGCATCATTCATAAAAAGTTCAATTATTTATACAAAACAACTAAATGCTGCCCTGTCTAAATTGTTAAAATTCTGGTCCTCTATAAAAAACTTGAAGATTGATAAGGACTAAAGTGAACAGACAACATGATTTACCTGAACTAAGTAAATATAGTGAGCTAAGTAGCGATGAACAAGTAGCTATTCATCAAATGCTTATCTCTTACGTACGCTCAGATCACTTTTATAATATTATCTTGACTCACAATGTTGAACCTTATGACTTGGTTAAGCTTGTAAGTATTAGTTTTGAAAATAGAGACGCAGCTATTTGGGTTCATTTTGAAACAATAACTGCTGAAAGACTAACTATGCCTCTCGATTTTATTTCAAGAATAGAAATATGTAATCAGGAAATATTTTAAATACTGAGACTTGAAGTGCTGAAATTTATTTAAGTTGTCTCGGAATTTTACATCCATTAGAAATAGAGATGGTTAACCATCTCTATTTTTTAAACTGAAAATTTAATTATTTTATAAATTTCAAAAACTTAAAATTATAAATATAACATGTAATATAACAATTTCTTTAAAATAACATATCACATGTTACATCTTAATCTGACTAAGCCATCACCTGAGCTTTGTATAAATCATCTTCGTGCTGTCTGAGTAATTCTATAAAAGCAGGAATAGTGTCTGGTTCCAGGAGATAAGGATTAAATCCATCATGATGATTCTTGATAAAGAACTCAATGAAATCATTATGGACATTGGCATACTTCATGTGCCAACTGGAGAAAAGATATGAGTCGATTATTTCATAAGAGAGAATTTCACAGTTCTTATGGCGTGGATCTTTGACTATTCGATTGTAGAAAAGGTCTTTCATATCTTCTTCAGTACCTTCTAGACACTGGACAAAATAATTATTACCAAAATAGAGTGCGCCATAAATTTTGTGTAACTCATTAAATTCTAAGGCTTCTGTTAAAATATTATAAAGTTCAGAAGTAGAGTATCTCTCATCTTTGAACTTACTTACATATAAAAGCCTTACATCATTCATAATAAAAATTTCCTCCTGCTTAAAAAAGATCCATACGAAAATATAAAAATTTGAACGAATGGTCAATAAAAATGTAATGACAAGGTAATTTAATGGTCAAATTACATACTTCTTATTATTACTGTTTTTATATAGCTATTTGATCTTTTAAATCAGGATTCATGACAAGGTTCTCTTTTCGTAAAGAACCTTGTGTTATTGAATTACAGGTCAGTTTATTTTTCTTGCTTTTCTATATGTACTGTTGCTGTTCGCCCTGCAACGAAGGCAAGTTCATTCTTTGGTAACTCATCCAGAATAATCTTAACAGGGACACGTTGGGCTAAACGCACCCAGCTAAAAGTTGGATTCACATTCGCTAAAAGTCCTGAACCAGCAGTACGCTCACGATCTTCAATCCCCGAGGCAATACCTTGCACATGGCCCTTAAGTTTTTGCGAATCACCCATCAGCTGAATTGTAGCTGGCGCTCCCACGTAAATTTTATCCAGTTTGGTTTCTTCAAAATAACCCACTACATAGAGCTGCTTGCGATCTAGTAATGCGGCAACTGCTTGGCCAACTTTGACATAGTTCCCTTCTTTTAATTCAAAATTTGATAATGTCCCATTTGCCGGGGCAACAACTTCTGAACGATGTAAATTAAGTTGCGCGAGATTGAGGTTATTCTCGGCGACTTGTATTAATGCTTTTTGCTGTTCGATATTCGCTTTGGCCTGTTCGATTGCAGCTAAAGACTGCTCATGCTCGGCATGTGATTCATCTCGTGCAGCAAAAATTTGATCCTGTTCCTGTTTTGAAATAGCACCATCCATTAAGCTTGAATAACGACTTGCATTCTTGTCTGCCAGATGAATATTTGCTTGGGATTTCACGACATTGGCTTTAGCATTCACCAGTTCAGCCTCAGCTTGCGCTAGACCTGCTTTTGCTTTCGCAAGATCCGCACGAGCTTCTTGAACATCCAGTTCTTGACGTTCAACATCAATTTTAAATAAAGGCTGCCCTTTCTTGATGGTCTGATTATCCTGCACCAGGACTTCTGTGACCAGGCCTGAAATATCTGATGACACCTGAATTACATCACCACGTACACGCCCGTCCCTCGTCCATGGCTCAGAATTATAATAATTCCAGATATGTCGAATCACTAAAATGGCGAGAACAGCCACTACCGTCAAAAGTACAGGCCGCAAATATTTGCGTAAATTGACAGATGTCATATACGGTTTTCCTCAATCATTTTAATATCAGACCTCATAGTAATAAGCCTGCCCAATGGACGGCGCCCAGCAAAAGTACGTAAATACATAAGTAGAAAATATTTGGCATGATGATCCAGTCATTTGCGACTAGTCTGTCTAGCCACTTCATCAAGATTCTAAGCAGAACATAAGCAATCACAGCCTGAATCAATAAAATCGGCACATACACACCATAGATATTCAGCTCTCCCATGTATTAATCTCCTGCGCCTGCATATCTTGGCGGTGTCTTGATATGACATAAGCTGCTACGAATATTGTTGAGTGAAATATGCAGCCGTTCTACAACATCTGTATGTTCCTGCATGATGAGATCTGCTTCCAAAGCCTGTATTTTGTTAATTAACTGTGTGAAGGCAGCATCATAATTTTGTCCAATTTCTTTGGCACGAAAATATTCATCCAGCTGTATTTGAAGATCTTCGAGTTGCTGGGTCAAAGGCTGCTGTTCAGGTAACTTGAGTATGAGTTCTTGTAACCGTGCCAGATCCACGACGGCGCTGGATTCAATGAGTGCTTGATTGATTTTATTTTTTAGATCTTCAGATTCTACTGTTTTAGTATTTAATACCCCGATGCGGTCAATCATCGTACGTAAATGAATACGGAACCGTACCCCATAAGGAATATACAGTGCCTGACGAATGGCTCGGTTATGAATGGCCAAAATGCGCTGTACGGTTATATCTGGAGACATTGCACGGATCATATGGATAATAAATACAGCGATGATTGGCCCAATCACTGTACCAATCGCTGCATCAAAGAAAGAAATTTGATCCAGGGTATAACGGTTATGAAAATTCAGCCCCATGATCGTACCCATCAACAAAGGCAAACCAATTCCAACCAAGGGTGGATGCAAAAAAAGCATCAGGCAATATATGCAGAATGGTGCAAGTACAAGTGCTAACTGCCAGAACTGTATAATATTTGGAAAAATTCCATAGGCATATATGAAGATCACGAACGAAGCATATAAGCTACTACGAATAAACAGCTTTAATGCAGGCACCGGATTATCCAGCGCCGTTAATATACATGCACTAATTGCAGCCATTTCAGCCAGCATAAATCCAGCTTTCCAGCCGCTTAAGATCCAAAAGGCAGTAGCAATAAAAACAGTGAGGCATGCAGAAACCCCGCCCCGCACTGCTACGCCATGATCACGATGCAGAGTTGGATAGTTTGTAGTAAGTGGAACAATCATTTCAGGCAGTGCAGTATCCCCTTGTTGGATTCGCTGCCAGATCAACTTAATTGCATGGATATTCTGAATGAAATGGCGGATATCCATTTTCAAGCTTTTCAATATCACAATTTGATCATCTTTTGAATGTTCAAAAATTTTCAGGAAATCTTTTTCAAAATCAGTGGGAAGCTGATTCAGTTCAGACTCTTTTAATGTATGTTCATCAGTTAGATATTTATTAATTTTGGAATGTAAATCTGCTAATGGCTGGCGATATCCTGTATCAATGAAGTCTAACTGTTGCATGCGTTCTGACATTGCCACCAAATTACTCACCAGCATTGTGATCTGATTCAGCATTTCCTGCAGTGGTTTGGTCATTCCCTGTAGAGCCGACTTTTCATAGCTTAAATGCACAGCCATGACATGAATATCTGCAATATCTGCAGCTAATTGGCTTAAAGCTTTTGTATAGTTCTGGTCTTGACGTGGTTCTAATAGAATTTTATTAAAAATCTGCTGAGTATCCACTAAGGTTTTACTGACACGACTTTTCACTGCGGGGCCAATATGCATTGGAAATATCGTCGTTGTCACAATCGCACTGCAAACGACGCCAATTGTAATTTCCAGAAAGCGTCCTACTGCCATATCAAATAATGAAGCAGTATCAATAAAGTAAATTATATTGAAGCAGATAATGACAGTCGTATATCCAGCCAGCATCAGTATATAACTGCGCGGTGTACGATCAAGCAGAGAGAAATATAAGCAGAGGCCAACCCAGCAGGATAAAAACAGCGTAAACAACCACGGTGTATTGATTAGCCATGGAGTAACTGCAACTGCTACAATTGCGCCTAATAAAGTACCTAGTACACGATAGATACTTTTTGAAGCGGTCATACCCGTATAAGGATTGGCAATAACGAAAACTGTGCCAATAGCCCAAATCGGATAAGCAAGATCCAAAATCAATGCAACGTAGAGCGCCAAAATACCAGCCACAAACGTTTTAGTCGCAAAAATCCAGTCCATTTTATTTGGACGAAATGCGAGTAAAGATTTTATAAGCAGCATGGTTTCTCTCTAAGAGCTTATTTTATTTTCTAAAGTAAATAACCTGCCCACCAAGCCCAAAGAGCTCAGTGACAAAATTTTTACTTGTTGAAAGGCTATAAAATTAGAATATTCAGCTGATTAAACTGAAACTGTCTGATGAAAATATAAAAAGCAAAAGACAACACTTTGCTTAATTATTCATCATTGGATATTTATGTGATTAATTTTTTCAAATAAACGCTTTATTGTCAATAAAAATATCTCTATATGAGAATAAGTATGATTTTTTTATCATTGCATAGGGCGTTATGCTGAATATTTATCTCTTTTCTTCCTATATCCTCATGATTCGAGAATTTAAGATAAATAATTGCCTCTACTACCCTCTTTTAAGCTAAAGTGAGTCATCATCTTTTTCAATGGTCAGCATTTCAGGTTTTTTATGGCGCAAGCAAGTTTTGGAAAAATTCTTACGGTTCTCGATCTATTTTCATTATCACGTTCAGTGATTAATGTAGATATCATCAGTGAAGAATTAAACCTCTCCAAACCTACCAGTTATCGCTATTTAAAAGAATTGGTATCGGCTGAACTTTTACAGCGAATCAGTGGCACATCCGGTGACTACACCTTGGGTTCAAAAATTGCTGTTCTGGATTATATTTCAAGAAAAACTGATCCTTTGGTACAGATCAGCATTCCCTTTATGCAGGAAATCGTCGAACGGACTGAGTTCTCTTGTATATTGACTCATCTCAATTATGATTCTTGTATCGACTTACATGACGAAGTCTTTAAAAATGCACATCTGCTTTCATTCGGACGCGGTTGTCCACGTCCTGTCTATGTAGGCTCATCGTCAAAAGTCATCATGGCACATTTACCGAAGCAAGCTTTGCTTGATTATTATCAACGTTATGCAGATGCATTTGAAGAAGTGGGATTTGTGCAGAATGAAACCGCTTTTCTGGAACAAATGAGAAAGATTAAAAAACAGGGTTATTATTATTCTAGTGGTGAACTTGATCCTCAAGTTGCCGGTTTGTCTGTACCAGTTAAATTCTCTCTTAAAGAACCACCTTTAGCGCTTACTTTATTAGCTTCAAAAAATAGATTTGATTTCGTAAATCTGGACAAATTAGTACAAATTCTTCAGGAGAAAGCACAGATTATTGAAAATAAGTTCCTCCACCATCCTGCAAGCACAAGTGACATTTGTAATAATTTAACCAAATAAAATTTAAATTATGTTTGAAAAACTATTCATATTCTCATAATATGATTATTAGACTTTAAGTCATAGCATTCTTACTGAATTAAATGGCGAGAAGATTCCTCAGAGGTAAAAAAGCCTATTTCGAATGAGATAGGCTTTTTTATTTTAATTTTGGATTTATAGCAATAATGCAGATACATTTAAGGAAAGTTAAGAATTTTGCAATTGCAATGCGTAGATAAAATCTTAAGTTAGAAATTTGAAACCGTATAAATTCCCCCATTTTATGCTTTTAATCTTAGTTCTGCCTTAGAAACCTTCTTGATCAAAAAAGGAATAACTAAGAAGCCCATTAAGCTTCCTATAATTGAATCATAAAATCTTTATAGCTCAAGAATATTATCCCAGTACGGCGGATCTCCAATTTCTTTTAAAATAAAATCAAGCACAGTTCTAACCTTTTGCGAACGAATTCTGTTTTCAGGAGAAACCAGATGAATCCCTATAGAATAAGGTTCCACTGTACTGATCCAGTCAGGAAGGAGTTGAACCAGTTTATGTGTTTTGAAATAGTCTTCCGTAAAAATCCAGGTTGGAAATAATACAATCCCCCGTCCTTCCAATGCCGCATCTACCAAGACTTCTGCATTATTACTTCTTAAAGGCCCTTGTGGCTCAATTAAAAGCGGAGTGTCATGCTCTTGCTGACGGAAATACCATCGTTGGCTTCCGGAAACGCCCTTATACACCAGACACTGATGATTCTGAATCTCGTATGGGGAATGTGGAGTTCCATGTTTTTCAAGATATGCAGGACTTGCACACAGTACATATTTTTGATCACAGACCTTGCGTGCAATTAATGCTGAATCCTGTAATGAGCCAATCCGTATGGCAATGTCTACGCCTTCTTGTACAGGATCAATAAAAGTATCCGTCAAGATCAGCTCGACTGAAAGATCTGGAAAGCTATCATGCAGTTTATTCACTATGCGTGATATATGTAGTCTCCCTAGTGCCACCGCCGTATTGATACGAATCAACCCTCTGATCGCGTTTTTACCAGAAATTTCTTCATTGGCCAGATCTAGCGTATCAAGCACTTCCTTAATTTGCACAAAGTACTTTTCTCCTATGTCAGTCAGCCGGACAGAGCGTGTATTACGATAAAAAAGTTGCTGTCCAATTTCCTGTTCAAGTTTGGAAATAAAACGAGATACTGAGGAAGATGGAACCTGAAAATGCTTTGCGGTGGCTGAAAAACTACCTGTGGTTGCTACCATCACAAAATAGCGTAATGCATTGAGTTGCATACCTGATCTATCCCTGAATTTAATTTAATCATTTTATTATTGTCATAATAGCAATTATGTTTTGAAAAATTACGGAATTGTAGCTTTTAGATAAGAGAATATAATTCGGTGCTTTCTTCCTTTGGAAAGCATATATGAAACAGTTGTGGATTTTCCCATTAGTCGTTCTTGCAGGTATGGGGTTATCTGTTGAAGCGGGTTTACTGGGTCCACTCGGGGAAGAAATTGGCCATTTCTGGGCAACCTTGGGAATTTTCGCGATCGGCTCACTGCTCTTAACCTTCGGACTGATCTTTAGCCGTCCAAAACTTTCTCTCATGTTCAAGCAGCCACGGTGGCAACTGACTGGTGGCATATTAGGCCCTATATATGTAGTAGCTTTAACTATAGCAACACCTCATATTGGCGTTGGCCTCACCATGGTGGGCATCCTTTTTGGCCAGGTTGCGACCAGTCTTATTATTGATCACTGGGGTTTGTTAGGTAGTCATAAACGTGCTGTAGATAAATATCGTATTGGCGCGCTGGTGGCTATTTTAGCTGCATTATGGCTTATTCAATAAGGAAGCTTCTCCATGATTTATATAATGTTATTGGTCGTTATTTTTGGCGGAGCAGTTTTATGTGCTCAATCTTCAATTAATGGTCGTCTAGGTGCTAAAGTAGGCGTATTAGAAAGTTCTTGGCTGACATTTGTCCTAGGTGCGCTGATCAGTTTTCTAATCGCTTTCTTTCTTGAACCAAACCATGCATTGAATTTATTCACAGCCCCAAGATGGCAATTAACAGGCGCATTTTTTGGCGTAGCCTATATGCTCACGATTGTATTTGCCATGCCTAGACTCGGCGCTGCTGCCACCACTGTCGCCGTCATTAGTGGACAGTTATTAATGAGTCTGCTTATCGACCATTTCGGTTGGTTGAATAATCCGGTGATTCATTTAGATGGCTCCAGACTAGCAGCAATTGCTCTATTAGCCGTTGCACTATTTTTTATCTATAAAAGTAATATTGCAGCCAAAGCACAAGCTGAAAATTAAGATGCTGTGAAAGGAAAGAGATTTTAGGTTTTAAAATCTCTTTTTTTTATGGGTCATAACGTTATGAGGCAACACCTTAAAAATAGTCAAAATAAAAATGTCGATAAAAGCAGCTGATATCTTTTGCTTTATGCCATTGTGAGGAATCTAAGGGTAATATTGGGCATAGTTCAAAAGCCATTTCATTTAAGCATGCATAATCAATTTTCAGGCAATAAACAAATTCGTGTAGTTTCAAACTTTTCTGAACTTGTTAATTCGCATTTTAAGGGTGAGATAAATGCGATTTGCTGGTCTAGAAATTTAGTAGGTGATTTTGCCGAGATCGTGAATAAGCTTCATTTACAGGAAAATATAACTGAAGTTTCAATTGATGATCTGATGACACTCCAGCTGTCAGAAAGCGGTCATCTGGCAAGAAAGATTATCTTAGAAGATATACAGCGACTAACTGACTACGGCGCTTCCCCTTCACTCAATCTGCTCAAATGCTATGAACGGGATAATGAGCTTGATTTTATTACTACAGATGTCTATTCATTTCATGTCGATCGCTCACCGATTGAAACAGATACTTTCTTATGTACCTATCATGGCGCTGCAAGCGATATCTTGCCCAATGATCAGGTGGAACAAAAGATTCTGATTCCAGAAATCAGGGCAAAGCTGAAAGAATTATATGATGGCCCAGAAGCCGGATTTGAAAATTTTCTGGAAGAGTATTTCTTTAATCTGCATTATCAACCTAAGCCTGATGCCAAACCTGTCAATTTAGGTCAAGGCCATCTTTGGCGATTGGCAGTAGATCATCCCACCCAACAGGCTCTACCATGTGTACATCGGGCTCCAGTTGAAAATGAGGATGAATACCGATTGCTTTTGATTTGTTAAATTCGATACAAATCTTAAAAATGAGAAAATCCACATTATCTTATTGTCATTTTTTTCATTTATATTCAAGCAAATTCTAATTGTCCAACCGAATGGTAAGTACGATTAAAATACACCAGGCTCTGATTCTGTTCGCTCCGTTGAATAGCAACCACTCGACACATAAAGATACTATGTGTCCCCACTTGTTGGATATTCTCGATTTCACAGTCGAAATTCACTAATGCATCGTCTAATACAGGTGAACCTGTTTTTAGCGGTGTCCCAGAACCTAATTGAAATCTTCGTTCAGAACTGAATTTGCTGGATGCGAATGCATTGGAAATCTGTTCGTGCTGTAGACCTAAGACGTTCACTGACAAAATTTTGTTCTCAATAAAATGCACATGTGATCGAGATGACTGATTCATACAGACCAGCAATGTCTGTGGCGTATCGGTCACGCTACATACCGCAGATGCCGTAAAACAAAGATGAGATAAATTCACTATAGCCGAATTATTTGTATGAATACTTACTTAAAATTAAATAGGACAAAATACAGTTTCTCATTCAAACATTAATGTAGATCGACTTTTGTAAAAATGAGCTATCAAGTTAATTTTAAAGGCAGAAGTTATTGATATATTTTTACAGCTGGTTCCTAGCAATAGTACCTAGTTTGCATCTTTTATTTTAACAACACACAACTTCTGCGTATAAGAAGAACCGACATCGATATAGTAGCAATTATCAATTTGGATATGTTCTTTTACAATCGTATGACCCAGATAGATCTCATCGATATTTTTAACGGTTCCATAGCGATAAGAATGATTGCGAATTCTCCCTCTACCCCAAAGTGCATTGGTATATGCTGAAGTTAAGCGTGGAATTCTACTTTCACCTTTTGCAATTTTCTTTTTAAATACATTCCAGTCATTTAGCGCAATATCTGCGTGCAAAATGCCAATCTTTTTATGTTTTAGGTTTAGTTCAATGGCCAAAGGAAGTGCCGAAAAAATTTCACTGAGTTCATCCTGTTTTTCGGTTAATAAAAGATAGAACCACTCACCGCCATTCTGTGCATGCATATCTTGAATCCATGCATCGTCACGGCCCTTAATACACATTTCCTCATGATTACCGCGAACGCAATAAAACCAGGGTTGATTAACCAATGAAACACATTCTAGATTTTCATTACCACGATCGACCAGATCTCCGGTACAAATCAGTAGATCTTTCTCAAAATTAAAATGAACTTTCTCCAGTTCTTGCATGAGCAAGCTGTAACAACCATGCAGATCCCCGACCACATATATGGCAGAGAAATCAGATCCATCAATTACCTTCGTTAAAGTGTTCATAAATATCTTCTATAACCTGGAACCCTAGCTGCCAAACCTGAAGCAAAAGATGATTTTTAAATCATATCTTTTAATTTTAATGCTGTTTATAACTGGAAAGTAGTTATTTATACACTACTATTGACTGATTTTTATCTTCAAAAGCCTTTGTAAAATATAAGAATATTCACATAATGTTAACTTTTGTATAAATATATTATTTTTTGTAAGTTTTGGCTTACATAGATTGGAGTAAATACTCTATATCCTGATTCCTCAATTTTTGACATTATGTTTCACATAAAGAGTCAGCAAGGAAAGCTGATAATAATCGCATTACAACGATAATAAAGTCGAAAGACAGCGAACTTACTGGGATGATAAGTGATAAAAGTAGAGACTACAGCCGCTAAGCCTTATAGTTTTGGGAGAGACTATAAGGCTTTTATTTTATTTGCATCTATTTAATTTTTTATTGATTCGGATACTCGCCAAATTACGTTCCCTACATCATCAGCAACTAATATTGCGCCTTGGGCATCTGTAGCCACACCCACAGGTCGGCCAAATGCATCTCCATTTTTGCTTAAAAATCCGGTCAGAATATCTTGAGGCTGCCCAGAAGGCTGACCATTTTGAAATGGCACAAAAATAACTTTATAACCGCTATGAGGTTTCCTGTTCCAAGAACCATGCTGGCCAATAAGTGCTCCATCACGATATTGTGGCATTAAATTGGCTTTATAAAATGTTAGTCCCAAAGAGGCAGTATGATTCCCCAATGCATAATCTGGCTTAATTGCCTGTGCGACCAGTTCAGGCTTTTGTGGTTTTACTCGTGTATCTACATGCTGGCCATAATAACTATAAGGCCAGCCATAAAAAGCACCATCTTTAACCGAAGTCATATAATCAGGAACCAGATCATTACCCAGCTCATCGCGCTCATTCACTACAGTCCATAAGGCTCCACTCTGAGGCTGCCAGTCCATGCCATTGGGATTACGCAGGCCTGTAGCAAACGGCCGGGCTTGACCTGTAGAAAGGTCCAATTCCATGATCAGGGCGCGTCCTTCTTCCTGAGCTATGCCATTTTCAGCCACATTACTATTGGAGCCTACCGTAATGTAGAGCTTCGTGCCTGCAGGATTGGCAATAACATTTTTCGTCCAGTGATGATTTAAAGGGCCTGCAGGCAAGTCTAATACATTAGTTCCTTTTTCTTTGATCTGGGTCATACCTGGCTGATAAGAGAATCGCACTAAAGCATCTGTATTTGCGACATAAAGCATATTACCCACTAAGGTCATTCCAAACGGCGAGTTTAAATTTTGCAGAAATACCGTTTTCTGGTCAGCAATGCCGTCTTGATTACTGTCACGCAGCAGGCTAATACGGTTGGCGCTTGGATAGGATGATCCTGCTCTTCTCATCACCATTTTCATGATTTTACCTTTAATCCCTTTACTGTCTTCAGGCTTAGGTGGAGCATCAGTTTCAGCTACGAGTACATCTCCATTCGGCAATACATATAACCAGCGCGGGTGTTGAAGGCCTTGTGCGAATGCTTGCACTTTTAAACCTGGTGCTGGCGTCGGCATGACACCTTCAGGCCAACCTTTTGCAGGGGCAATGTTGACGACCGGAAACAGTCTTGATTTTGGTTCAGGTAAAGACGGCTGGGAGCCATAACTATCTGTTGCAGGTGTTTTGGATGAAACTGTACAGCCGGTAAATGCCAATATGATTACGGTACTTAAGGCTGATAGGAGAAATTGAACCGCCATGGTAGTTCCTTGCTTTTTGTTTTTGTCTCTCCCATTTTAAAAGGTGGTTGAAGTTGTAATGATATAGTTCTTGTAGTTTCTGGTTGTGGATTGATTGCCATAAATATACTAGTGACGCAAGCTGTCCAAAGCATAGAACACGGTCTAATTTTTTACTTATATTCACTCCAACCTTTAAACAAATGGCCATGCAATACTTAATAAAAGTAAAAGTCCTAATACAGCACAACTGATTTGCCAGAAACGTAAAGGATCACGTTCAATAATGGTAGAGGCTTTGGATTTTAATAATTCCTTGGATGGGTGTTCCAGATCATGAATCAATTCAGTCAATGCCTCATAACGATACATTGGCTCGATACTCAGAGCCTTTTTTAGAATCTGGTCTAACCAAAGTGGTAAATCTGGCCGATATTTTTGAATGGAATGATATTGAACTTTCTTCAGCTGCTTCAGCGTATTACAACGAGCCAAATCTGTACCATAAGGAAGCTGTTTAGTCAGTAAATAATAAGCCATTGCCGCCAAAGAAAATTGATCAGACTGCACGGATGGTGAATGTTCAATGAAATATTCAGGTGCCATAAATGCCAAGGTACCAAGTGGCCGATTCACATGTTTAGGATTAATTTCGACTAAACCTCGTACAGCAGTTGAACCATAATCAATCAGTTTGACTTTAAGTGTATTATCAACGTTTAAGACCATGATATTTTCAGGACGTACATCTTGATGCAACATTTCCAGTCGGTGCATTGCATTTAAGGCCAATGCTGTTTGCTGCAAAATAGGGAGAATATCTTCCATCTGCAAAGGCTTTTTCTGTTGATGCAGCCAGCGATCTAAGGTTTCTCCCTGCAAATATTCATAACTCTGGAATAAATATTTTTTCTCTGATTGATGCCTATAACATTGCAGCAGATTTTCGTGCTTAAGACGCTTTGAAACCCAGTCTTCAAGTTGAAACTGTTCAACAGCCTGTTCATCTTGTTGTAAATCTACTGCCAGAGTTTTAATCACTAGCGGTTGCCGATCATGATCGTGTGCCAAATACAGGCAACTGCGGTGATTTTGGTGCAGGATTTTGTCAATGACATAGCCTTCAAATGCTTCACCCTTGCTGAGTTGGGGTGGAAAGACATAATCCTGGTGCATATAAAACTGATCTGGTTCAGGCAACTGCTCAATACGGAGCACTTGAAGACTTAAATTATCATCACTGCCCTGTTTTAAAGCCTGTTCAACCAGGAATTTGGCAAGTTGATTTAAGTGATCTGCTGCTAAGGTGAAATCTAATAATTGTTGGTCTGTAACAAACTTATAAACCCCATCAGTCATGAGTAGAAAGACATCTTTTTCTTTTAGTTCAAGGCTTTGATAATCAATATCAATACGATAATCCACGCCTAAGGCACGACTGAGATAATGTTCTGTCGAAGACAGACAGACGCGATGATCATGGGTTAATAATTCAATTTCACCATCTCGGATTCGATAAATACGACTATCACCGACGTGAAAAATATGCGCCTGATGCTGCTTTAAAATAAGTGCGGATAAGGTACAGACATAGCCCCGATCTTTATCGAAACGTCCCTGACTTTGTTGAGTTTGTGCATATAACCATGAATTAGTGGCACGAATCACCCGTGCTGCTGAAGTCTGAGTGCTCCAGGCATCCGAAGTCGAATAATAATCAGAGAGAAAACTGCTAACAGCTGTTTCTGCGGCAATGTGACTGACATTGCTACTACCGATCCCGTCGGCAATCGCACAAGCTATACCTTTTTGCTTCAGTACATGACCTTCTGGTAAAAAGATGCCATAAAAATCCTGATTCTGATCTTTAATACCAGCCGTAGAATATTGTCCAATAGCGACTTTTAATGTTTTTTTCATATTGAAAACTCAAAAAAGGGATCATATTGATCCCTTTAAAAATGATTCATTATTAGAATTCTTTTTTCGCGCCAGTACGTACATGTGTGGTGTAAAGTGCCAGACCTGTTAAGGCTAAACCACCGACCAGATTACCTAAAGCAACCGGTAATTCATTCCACAGGAAATAATCTGCAATCGAGAAGTCACCACCCATCATCATGGCAAATGGGAACAGGAACATGTTTACCACTGAATGTTCAAAGCCCATGGCAAAGAACAGCATCACTGGCATCCACATTGCGATGAACTTGCCACTCACCGTAGTTGACATCATTGCGCCAATCACACCTAAAGACACCATCCAGTTACACAGCATGCCGCGAATAAAAATAGTCATCCAACCTGAGAAACCATAAGCCGCATAACCCAAGGTCCGGTCTTCACCGATATGAGAAATTTTTTCACCAACTGGATTCGGATCAGTTGCAAAGCCCATGGTATAAACCACAGCCATCAGGACTGCAACGACTAAACACCCAGTAAAGTTACCTAAAAATACCAGCCCCCAGTTTTTTAAAATGCGTGCCCAGGTAACGCCAGGACGTTTATCCAGCCATGCCAGCGGTGTCAATACAAATACCCCAGTCAGCAAGTCATAGCCCAATAAATACAACATGCAGAAGCCAACAGGAAACAGTAATGCGCCAATCAGTGGCACACCAGTTTGCACTGCAATCGTGATTGCAAATACGGCTGCCAAGGCCAAAATCGCACCTGCCATAAAGGCACGAATCAGAACATCACGGGTTGCCATATGAAGCTTGGATTCACCCGCATCTACTACTTTTTTTGCAAACTCCGCAGGAGCAAGATATGCCATGTTGTCGCCCTCTTTTTCAATATACGGACCTGTTTTTCGAAAAAAAGACGCCTAAGATCACTGAAGACCTTAGGCGCCGTTGCCTTGAATATTAGAACAGGTAATGGTGAATGGCGTCGTTGCCATGTATATCGAAACAGAAGCAAAAGCTGTGCCACAAAAAATTAATAATCGCTTAAATATTCATTTTCTATTTAGCATGAACTCTAGAATGCTGTTGGCATGATATCTGCATTATCCGTTCTGCATACATTCATTTGAGAATAATTTGGAGAGGATTATGATTACCCATCGTCAACAAGTAACTGACATGATCATTTCAGCGAAAGTTTTAAAGTCAATTAAGTGGTCAGATGTTGCCAAAGAGATTGGTCTTTCTAAAGAATGGGTAACCGCTGCATGTTTAGGTCAGATGGCGTTTAATAAAGAGCAAGCAGAAAAGATTGGTCAGATTTTTGGCTTAAGTGATGAAGCCGTTGCATGGCTACAGATCGTGCCATATAAAGGTTCCCTGCCAACCAGTGTACCGACCGATCCTTTAATTTATCGTTGGTATGAAGTGGTGAATGTATATGGTTCTACCATTAAAGAACTGATTCATGAAGAATTTGGTGACGGTATTATGAGCGCGATTGATTTTAGTATGGATATTCAACGCGAAGAAAATCCGAATGGCGACCGCGTCAATGTCGTATTGTCTGGCAAGTTCTTGCCTTATAAAACTTATTGATCAATACCATTTATAAAAAGCCATCAATGTGATGGCTTTTTTTATTTCATTTTTCTTTTTATATTTGAGCATTAATCGCATTCTATACATGAAAAATATTTAGCAAATATACTTTATAAATTTAAAATTAATATTAAATCAATAATTTAAATATTATTTTACTAAAATGAATCGTTTTTATTTTAAGCAAAATCTTAATCCCTTCTTTTAATCTGCTTTAACTGCAAAGTATTCCTCTATCAATCAGTAATTTTTAATTTAAATTTCCTATTGTATTTAGATTGATTTAAAAATATCTAATCAATAACATTAGCGATAATTATTATCATTTACATTCATTAAAATGTTTTATACCAATCATCCAACTTTCAAGCTATCTTTGCTCAGTTTTGCTATTTTGATGACCCAGCAAAGTTTTGCAGAAAATAGTCAGCAGCTTCCTACCATCACGATAGTCACTGATGCAGCACAAACAACAGAAAGCTCTGAACAGACTAAAAGCTATATTATTCAAAATTCTGCAACAGCTTCTAAACTAAATATTCCTCTTAAGGAAACGCCACAAACAGTGAATGTAGTGACGCGTCAACAATTAGATGACTTTGCACTGGATAATACCCGTGATGTACTCCGTAACTCACCGGGGATCACTGTAAGTAACCAGGAGACCGAACGAACTTCCTATCTATCACGTGGTTTTGAAATCTCAAACGTATTGGTAGACGGCGTTGGGATTCCGCTTGAAGGCTATAACTACAATAATGACAATCCAGACAGCTTTTTATTTGACCGTATTGAGATCGTTAAAGGTGCAAATGCCTTAAATAATGGTATTGGCGATCCGGGCGCTACCATTAATATGATTCGAAAACGCCCTACTCAGGAGCTTCAAGCCGCGTTTAATACCAGTTATGGTTCATGGAATACCCAACGTTATGAAGCAGATGTTTCCTCTCCCCTGACACAGGATGGAAAAATCAGAGGCCGAGTATTTGGCTATCAGCAGACAGGTGATAGTTATCTGGATCACTATGAACTCGAAAAAAATGGCATTGGTGCAGTTGTTGAGGCTGACCTGACTGATTCGACCTTAATAACTGCTGGTTATACCGAAACGAATCATAATCCAAATGGTGTCAATTGGGGTTCCAATCCTTTAATCAATACTGAAGGTGAACAGTTAAGCTATTCAAGAAATTATAATTACAGTCCGGACTGGGCCTACTGGGACAGTAATATTAAAAACTATTTTGCCGAGATCGAACAACAACTTGGTGCTGATTGGAAAGCTAAACTGAGTTATGAGGAAAAACGGACTGACCGGGATTCAAAACTTTTATTCCTGTCCGGTAAACCTGGTGCTGACGGTACTTCAGGTATTTTCTTATATCCAGGCATGTATATTGATGACAATAAAGAACAACAAGCCAGCCTGAGTTTTAGCGGCACCTATCCGCTTTGGGGACAACGCCATGAAGCCTCATTGGGCTATGTCTGGGCCAAAAATCGTCTGGATGAATTGGGTTATGCTGGCAGCTTTGTCAATCCGCTGACCACAGATTTAGCCAGCTTTACACCCGAAGAACCAAGCTGGGATATGTCGAAAACCAGGGGTGAAATGCATATCCGGCAGAAGAACCAGAGCCTTTATGCTGCGACTCGACTGCATCTGAATGATGATCTGAAACTGCTTTTAGGTGTGAACTACGTTCAGGCTGAAAGCAGTGGCAGTAGTTATGGAAAAGATACTGTTTATGATGAAGATAAAGTTTTACCCTATGCCGGTCTGACCTATAATTTTAGCCCTGAATATACAGGCTATCTGAGTTATACCTCGATTTTTCGTCCGCAAACCACCAAAGCAGATGATGGCAGCATTAACAAACCGATCGAAGGTGAAAGCTATGAAGTCGGAGTCAAAGGTTCTTGGCTAGATGACAAGCTTACCGCCAGCATGGCTGTGTTCAGAACCGAGCAAAGTAATTATCCGCTTCGTGATTCTGATGGTATCCCGACTTTACGCACAACTCAGGTCAGTGACCTGCGTTCCCAAGGCTACGAGTTTGGCTTGGCGGGACAACTGACCGACCATTTTAACTTAAGCTTTGGTTATACCCAGTTTAGCCTGAAAGATCTGATCAATGGCGGTGATGCGCGTACCTTCAATCCAACCCAATCTTTTAATCTTTTAACCACCTATCAGGTGCCACAACTTCCAAAACTGAAACTGGGCCTTGGTGTGCAATGGCAGGATAAAACTTATCTAGAAGTTCCTGAAGCTGCTACAGAGGGTGTTGTTACCCAACAAGCAGGCATTATCAAACAGGATGCATATGCGCTTGTGAATCTGATGGCCAGTTATGAACTCAATGATCACATTACTTTGCAGGCCAACGGGAATAATCTGACCAATGAAAAATACTTATTTAATTTCCCGAATCAGCAAGGCTTCTATGGTGCACCGGCAAATTACAGTGTGGCCGTAAAATTCAAATATTAATTTTTCGCTTGAGCTTTGAAAGAATATTCGGAGCTCATTTTCTTATATGTAAACAATCATCAGGTAGAATTCATGAAAAAAATCATTACTTTGACAATTGGACTGTCAATGGCCCTTTCTACTCAGGCCCATATGCTTTGGCTAGAACGTGCTTCAGATGCAAAAACACATGCATTCTTTGGTGAATATAGTGAACAGCTCAAAGAGACTCAAGAAGGTGCCTTAAAGGCATTCAGCCAAGCAAAAGCGATTCAGACTAAAAAACAATTTAGTCCCCAACTACACCAGGATCATCTGGTCTACTCTACAAAGGATCAAGCAGATGTAGAGCTCCATCATGAACTGATCTATGGGGAATCCTTACTCAGCTATCATGCCAAATCCGGCAGACAAAACTTGAAAGCAGAGTCCGAACTGGATATTGTCCCAACCCAGATCAACAGCAATACATTTACGGTACTGTATCAGGGTAAACCCGCTGCGGATGTCAAAGTGACTGTCTATTCCCCACAGCACTGGCTTAAAAACTATACGACCGACAAGCATGGCCAAATTAATATTGCTACGCCATGGAAGGGTCAATATGTACTAGAGGTGAGTCAAGAAGTAGACAAGACAGGAAAATTGAATCAGCAAGTGTATAAGAAACAGTACCTGGTCACTACTTTAAGCTTCGTGCATTAAGTTACCTCAATATTTATTTATACAGATTCATATAAAGGCCTTTCCATGATTCCTACCCTTCAGCCACTTGCTATCCTGTATCGATTAGGCATGAGCTTTGGTATTGGTTATTTATGTAGTTATCTGATTGCTCTCGATCTGGCCTATTTTTTACAGGCGAGTTTACCTAAAGCTGAATCGGTTTATCTGGCTGCCTTTATTGCCCTCATTTTTTATGTCTGTTTTGTGATTGGAATCTTCTGTATCCAAAGTCTTAAAACACTTTCAGTCTATAGCCTGATTCCTCTCATTGTTTTATTTGTCATTTCCCGCTTCATAGGTTAAACCATGCATAAATCTGTCCGTCAATCTATGGCATGGCTACATTCATGGCTAGGTTTAAGTTTTGGCTGGCTCCTCTTCGCGATCTTTTCAACAGGTGCGATCACTTATTATCGCCATGAAATTACAATGTGGATGCAGCCACAATTTGCCACGATGCAGGTTAACCAGGAAATTGCTTTAAAAACTGCTTATAGCTATTTACAGCAACATGCACCTGATGCACAGAACTGGTATATCGGGGTAGCGAATCAGGATTTACCGGTTAATAAAATTTATTGGCAAACTGCAGAGGGTGCTTATCAACTTAAAACCTTGGATGCTATGACAGGTAAGGAATTAACGCTTTCGGCTACACAGGGCGGAGATTTTTTCTATAACTTTCATTTTCAGCTATATGGCGTACCTTATACCATTGGCCGTCTGATTGTCACCATTGCTGCATTCATCATGTTGATGACCCTGATTTCCGGAATCATTACTCATAAAAAAATTCTGACCGACTTCTTTACTCTGAGAGCTTTTAAAGGACAACGTTCCTATCTGGATTTTCATAATGTCAGTTCCGTCATTGCGCTACCGTTCTTTTTAACTATGACTTTTACTGGACTGGCTATTTTCTTTTATATTGTTTTGCCTTCTGGCATGAAGCAGCTATATCCAGAAAATCCATTTCAATATTTTGAAGAAATCCGAACCAAAAATGTGCTTGCTCCCTCTGCTGTGCCCATTAAAACGGAGATGTTACCGATTCAACATTTTATCACTACGGCGCAGCAGCACTGGGGGAAATCAGAATTTGACAATATTACCGTGAAGCAGCCGAATACCCAGCTGGCAAAGATTACCTTAACCGAATTGAAAGATCATTCTATTACCCGCAATCAGGCACAACTCGTATTAAATGCGACGACGGGCAAATTGCTTGAAAACACTCGTAATGACAGTGCAATTGCTACCCTGAATGCCGGAGTATATGGTTTGCACATGGCACGTTTTGCTGAACCTGTTTTACGTTTAGCCCTATTTTTCTCAGGCATATTAGGCTGTGCCATGATCGCTTCCGGATTATTGCTCTGGAGCCTGAAACGGCAGATGCAGAAAAAATCGGATCGTTTTCACTTTGGATATTATCTGGTGAATCGTCTGAATATCACCATGATAATTGGTTTACCTATTGCCATGCTGGCTTATCTTTATGCAAACCGTTTAGTTCACATTCCTGTATGCACAACAAATTATGAAATCTATATCTTCTTTGGTATTTGGCTGAGTAGTTTTATCTTGGCCTGTTTAACGCCACAACAGCATTTATGGAAAACGCAGCTTAAAATTCTCATCTGTGCCGCTTTTATGCTTCCATTCATCGACCTATATTATTTATGGTCTCAGCATTATCTGGATTCTTTTGCAAACTATTGGCTGTTTTTGCGTATCGATCTGATGCTCTGGATATTGGCACTTCTCGCTTACTTCCTACATCAGAAAATTACACCTATCCAGCAAAAAGCTGTTCATAAAATTCAGGCCAAGCTTAAAACTGCACAGCAGGAGTCTTCTTCATGATATGGATGGCAATAGTAGGACTGATCTGGATGGCCTGTTTTGGTTTTTATGCAGTGAGTGAAAAACAGATTTTAAAAACCAGACAATCTCGATATTCTTTTCTTGTGAGTTATCCGGTCATCGTTAAATTGATCTCAGGCAGTCTTTTACTATTGGTATTGTCCCTTTTACGAACTCAATTCAGTAATAGTATTAGCTTTATGGCACTTTGGGTTTTTATAAGTCCAATCGTATTTATATTTATTCTGAAGATGAATAATTTAAAACAAAGAAAAATTTAAAAGTTTATAAAGACCTTAAGAATAAGATATAACTGAGTATATGAGGCGAGAAAATGATTTTTCCGCCTCATAAATATTAGCTTATATACATATCTGTTTAGAACATCATTCTTAAACCGATTCCATAACGCCAGCCCTGTTCAGAATCAGATGCGTCCTGCCATGAGGTTTGCTCATTACCCTTGGAATACTCATAAGCAATATCAAGATAAGGCATGATCTTTTTATTGATTTCATAACGAGTTTCCAGACCGAATGCCGCATGACTTATTCCAGTCTTTTTGGCATTGGCTGCTTTATCCTTCAGAATGAGGTCAACTTCAAAATAAGGCTGCAAAATCAGTTTTTGTGTGAGTAGCAGATCACGTTCTGTTTCCAATTCAAGCCCGATAAAATCATCTTCACCAAGATACAGATGTGTATTGGTTTCAAAGAAATACGGCGCCAGTCCATGGAATCCAAACACTGCATCTACATGTTCACTATCTTGCCCAGCATTAGGCTGCCCCAAACTTTCCTGACGATAGCGAAGACCCGCCTGAGCATCCCAGAAATCTGAAATATTCCGGCTATACAGAGCTTGGACTGCATATTCTGTTGTTCTGGATTCTTGTTTGTCAGCTTTGAGTTTAATGAACAGTTTATTTTCATCCGTGCCAATCCGAAGCTCATTCTCAGACTGTAAACCTCCCTCACCTTCTGAATTTTTGATCCATGTATTGTCCAGTTTGACCCACGTATAAATTTGCCCTCCATGTTCCTTGCGATGATCATGCTCATTGGAATAGGTTGAAGCTGAATCTGGAATTAAATTTTCAGCAACTTCCGGTGCTACTGAAGTTAAATGATGCTCTGACGATTGGAGTGATTGTTGATGATGCATCGAATGATCAGCATGCTGTTGAGAACTTTCTTCAGCAAAAACAGCAATATTTCCCAACGCCAATACACTAGCCAAAACAGGTTTCAAACAAAGATTAATGGTGCGCATGAGCATCTCCTTGTTTTTCTACTGGTTTTGTCATGTGATGATTGGAATGATTTTCCTGCACAGTATCCTGAGTCGAAACGCCATTTTCCTGAACATTTGCTACAATCAGTTTATTCATCATGCCGGCAGTCATGTGATACAGCAGATGACAATGAATCGCCCATTCACCTAGTTCATCTGCAGTCAGCAAAGTCGTAACGGTTTTTCCAGGTGGGACAATCACTGTATGTTTATTCGGCATATCTATTGCAGACTGGCCATTTTCGAGCTGCATGAACATGCCATGTAAATGCATCGGATGCGCCATCATACTGTCATTGATAAATTTCAGCCTGATCCGTTCCCCAAATTTCACTTTGAGCGGCTCTGCTTCATTAAATTTTTTGCCGTTCATGGTCCAGATATACCGTTCCATGGTACCGCCTAAACGAATCACTAATTCGCTTTCTGCTTCGCGAATATCTTTTTGCGGGGTCAAAGATTTTAGATCGCTATATTGCAAAGCTTTATGCCCTACCGGTGTAGAGGCATTAGCCCAGCCGTAAACCGGTTGCTGCGTAGAAGTTTTGGCATCTTCTTCATGTTGCTCATGCCAGGTCATATTTGTGTGATTCACATAATCTAAAGCGGATGAAGTATCTGAATGCTCGGCATGATTATCTTCCCCTTGCTCGATCACTTTGGCTGATACATGCTGCTTATACCCCATCATCGTATGTTCAGTATCTTTTTTGACATTTATGTCATGACTAGCATGATTCTGATGATTCATCTGCTCGTGTTCTTCACCCTGCATGTTGCCATGCCCCATATCTTCCATGGTCAATAAGGCACGAGGACGGGATATAGGTTTGTGTATGGCATGATGAACTGGCTTTAACTCATTCTGTAAGCTGCCAATCGCCAAACCAGAACGGTCAATCGATTCAGCTTCAATCTGATAGTGTTCCGCAGTGGGCTCCACAATCACATCATAGGTTTCTGCGGCACCAATGCGGAATTCATCGACAACTACAGGTTTGACAGGCTGCCCGTCTGCACTGACGACTGTCATTTTTAACTGTGGAATACGCACATCGAAAAATGACATGGCAGAGGCATTGATAAAACGCAGTCGCACTTTTTCATTCGGTTTAAACTGTGCCATCCAGTTCTGTTCAGGCGTTTTTCCATTCACTAAAAAGGTATAGCCGGTTACATCAGACAGATCGGTTTTCAGCATGCGCATCTGATTCCACATTTTGCGATCATTCCAGGTGGCTTTAAGCCCTTCCCGTTTGATTTGCTGAAAAACATCGCCCAGAGTTTCACGCTGATTTTGATAATACTCGGCAGATTTTTTTAAATTATTCATGATCTGCTGGCCGGACTGCTCATGAAATTCTGAAAGCATGACCACATAATCACGTTCGGTCTGCTCATGTGCAGGAACTTCCGCCTGGTTTTTGGGATAGATCACAAAGGCGCCATAAAGACCGTCCTGTTCCTGACCCTTGGAATGGGCATGATACCAGTAGGTTCCACTCTGACGAATTTTAAAGCGATATACAAATTCCTGATTAGGTGCAATGCCCTGAAACCCGTTAAAACCCGGGACACCATCCATCAGACCGGGTAGCAATAAACCATGCCAATGCAGAGAGCTTTCTTTATTCTTTAGCTTGTTTTTGACGCGAATAATCGCCTCATCACCTTCCTCAAATTCCAGTAAAGGTGCAGGAAATTTTCCATTCACTGTAATACGTTGTACCGTTTTACCGGTGAGATTGACTGGACCTTCTTCAATAACCAGCTGATATTCTTTTACAGCAGCAAATAATGAAGACGAAATCACTAAACTTAAGCCCAATAACAGGCTTTGACTAATTTTAATCGACATAACTTAATCCTTGATTTATTAAAATATAAATAACGAGGATTAAGCTTTAGGTGGGCGCAGTATTTCCTGCCAATACCCGGCAAGGTGCTTGGCTTGATAATTAGAAATAAAAGTAGTTTCTAAGGCATGAATCTCAGGGAGAGTTAACTTTGAAATTTCTACATCGATCCAGCTACTCAGGTTATGGCAAGAGCTATAAATACAATCCGGACAGTCATCTTTGTGCTCGTTTAAGTCGGAGTGGCAATCCATGTCCTGACTCATATCATGAGCAGAACCATGCATAGCTTGATGCTGGCTATGTAACTTCTCTATTTTTGCCATTTCCTGACAATGGGAACTCATCTGCTTGGCTGATGATTCCAGATGCATCGTTTTTACTGAAGCAACAGACATGCCGCTCCAGCCTACGGCGAAGACCATAAGCATCACAAACCAGATCTGTTTAAAGAACTGTCTGAGCACGATGCACCCTGAAAATATAAAAATGAGTTAACCCAAATAGCATAGGGTGGAATATTAAAATTCGCAAACTTTATAAGCGCTTAATTTAAAGATTAATATTTTGTTCCTGATAAATTGATCACTTCTTAAAATAATTTAGCGGCAGCTTCAAATAAGACATACCATTGTTTTCTGGCATTGGAAACTGTCCTCCATTCATATTGATCTGGATCGCAGGCAAAATCAGTCTAGGCATACTTAGACCCGCATCACGCTGCTCTCGCATCTGTACAAATTCAGATTTGCTAATCCCTTCACGGATATGAACGTTTTGCTGTTTTTGCTGCTGAATCGTCGTTTCACATTGATATTCATGACGTGACTCTGGCAAATAGTCATGACATAAAAATACCCGGGTACTTTCCGGGAGTTGAAATAGCTTGTGAACAGAATCATATAAAACCGAGGCACTGCCATTTGGAAAATCACAACGAGCCGTGCCATAGTCAGGCATAAACAGTGTATCCCCTACAAAGACGGCATCACCAATCACATAGCTTAAACAGGCAGGTGTATGGCCTGGCGTAGGAATATTATAAACTTCCAGTTCGCCAATCTTGAAATGCTCACCATCTTCAAACAGATAGTCAAAAGGCTGATGCGCATTGATCTGTTTCATGTCCAGATGATAAATCTCGGCAAAAGTTTCCTGCACCAGCGAAATTTTCTTACTGATTGCAATCTTGCCGCCTAATTGCTGTTTCAGATATGGGGCGGCTGTCAGATGATCAGCATGAACATGGGTTTCCAGAATCCATTCCACGGTCAAACCTTGTGATTTTACATAGGCAATCATCTGATCGGCATGCTCGGTCGATGTGGTGGCAGACGCAGCATCGTAATCCAGCACGCTATCAATAATGGCACATTGGGCAGTTTGAGGATCACTCACTACATAACTAAAAGTATTGGTATTTTTATCAAAAAATGCTTTGACGTGTGACTGCTGTGTCATATTTATACTCCTGCCCATTTACGGTGAATCCAGACCCCAAGCATCATAGCTGCCATAAAATACAAGGCTTGATAATGTCCCAAACCAATCAGGGTAAAACTGGGTGCCGGACAAATGCCTGCAATTCCCCAACCGATACCAAATAATAAACTACCCGACAGCAGTTTAGGGTCAATCTTTTGATGCTTTGGTAAATCAATGGGTTCATTAAATAAAGTGGTTGGATTTGGATTATGTTTAGCTTTCTGGAAAGGAATAAACGCCACCAGAATAGCCCCCATCATGACAAAGGCAAGGCTGGCATCCCAATCCCCAAACAGATCCAGAAAATCCAGAACTTTTTCAGGATTAGACATGCCTGAGAGCATTAAGCCGACTGAAAACAGGCCACCAAATAGAAAAGCGAATAGATTTTTCATTTAAATAGCTCCAACCAGATGACGAACAACATAAACCGTGATAAATCCCGCCAGCATAAAAGACCCGGTCGCAACAAAGGAGCGATTTGACAGACGGCTAATCCCACAGATGCCATGCCCACTGGTACAACCTGAGCCTAAACGTGTACCAAAACCGACCAGCAAACCGGCAATGACCATCATCCATGGGCTGGCATTCAGCTCAATTTCTGGCTGAAACAAAACGCCGTAGATAAATGGAACTATAAATAGTCCTGCTAAAAACCAGACCGCAGGAGTTTTGAAAATCGTCTTTCGATTAAGTACTTGCCCAACCAAACCACTCACGCCCGCAATATGGCCATTGACATACAGATAGCCGACCACTGAAAGACCAAGCAGTAATCCACCGAGAAACGCTGCCAAAAAGTCATGCATGAGCATATCCTACTTACAATATATATTTTTATATTATATAATTAAAAATATTAATAAAGACAGTTTTTGAATATTGCGTGACTAATACAAATACAGGTTTTTATATGACAGCAGATGAAACTCAGACACGTATTGATTTTTCTCAGGCTCATGTAGTGAGCGAACGCTTAAAAGTGTTGTCGAATTCTGACCGTCTGAAAATTCTATGTGTACTGGTCGATAGTGAAATGAATGTACAACAGATTGAGCTACAAACTGATATTCACCAACCTACTCTCTCGCAACAACTTACCGTACTCCGAAAAGCCGAAATGGTCAGCACGCGTCGTGAAGGCAAACAGATTTTTTATCAGCTTTCCGACCCCAAATTACTCACCCTGATGCAAACCTTATATCAGCTTTATTGCAAGGCTTAAGTGATAAGAAAAATCTTCATTTATCTATAATTGAAGAATAAAACTTCTTAAATATTTAAAAGTTAAGTATTTTCAGGAATATCTGCTGGAGCTGTTTTGGTATCACTTTGAATCAGACCTTCAACTAACTTGATAGTGCGGTCACCACTAACAGACAAGCGCGGATCATGAGTCACCAGCAAAATGGCACAGCCCTGTTCCTTATTTATTTTACGAAACAGTTCAAAAACTTCAGACGCGGTCTGGGTATCCAGGTTCCCGGTTGGTTCATCGGCCAGTAACAAGGCAGGTTCTGTAATGAGGGCACGAGCAATTTCTTAAAAGAAACCCGATATTTCATTCTAGAAGTCGACTTTAAATAACTCAAACATACAGTTTTAAAGTGTCAATTTAAGCTAAATGTATAAATGCTAAATCTTGCACAGATTCTGTTATGAAGTGTTGAGTCTGATTTAATCCCAACTAAAAGCTCCTAATATATTTTTTCATCAAGAGCAATCAAGGAAAAAATATGAATAACTATCCTGAAACTCCAGCTTCAACTGAAACCCAAGCCCATCAACCGGGTGACCAGACTAAAATGAATCCTATCCCGGAAGTCATTAAAGAAAATTATAAAGGTAGCGATAAATTAAAAGGCAAAGTAGCACTCATTACAGGTGGTGACAGCGGGATCGGTCGCTCTGTATCAGTATTGTTTGCCCGTGAAGGTGCCGATATTGCCATTTGCTATCTGGATGAAGACCGAGATGCGCTTGATACCAAAAAAATGGTTGAAGCAGAAGGACGCCGTTGCATGTTGATTCAATGCGATTTACAGCATCCTGATGAAATCAAAAAAATGGTTGAGCAGACCCTTCAGGAATTTAAAACCATTAATATTCTGGTAAATAATGCGGGTGTACAGTATCCGCAGGACAGTATTACTGATATTTCTCCAGACCAGTTATTCAAGACCTTTAATGTCAATATCCTGTCCATGTTTCATCTAACTCAGGCGGTGCTTCCGCATATGCAGGCAGGTGACAGTATTATTAATACGACCAGTATCACCAGCTATCATGGGCATGACACGTTGATAGACTATTCGAGTACCAAAGGCGCGATTACTTCATTTACTCGCAGCTTATCTACCAATCTGGCGAAAAATAAAACCGGAATTCGTGTGAATGGTGTTGCACCAGGCCCAATCTGGACACCACTCATTCCAAGTAGCTTTGATGAAGAACAACTGGAAGATTTTGGTAAACAGACACCAATGGGACGTATGGGACAACCGAGTGAGGTCGCTCCTGCCTATTTATTTCTGGCCAGTGAAGAAGCCAGCTATATTTCAGGTCAGGTTATTCATGTAAATGGCGGCAGTATTATTAACGGCTAATCAAAGTTTGAAAGTAGATAGCGGTCTTTTAGGTCGTTATCTACTTTTTTATTAATTATTTGATATGTTTTAGATTCAGACACCTTTCAAAGGACAGAATTTGATGAATATCAATAAAATTCATCTTAAAGCTATAAAACAATTCAAACAAATCCTGACAGATGATTACCCGCGCCAAAATCATCCCTTGTTATAGTGATTTCAGACCCTACCTGATGAGGATAGTAAAATGTCTAGAGGTGATAAATCGGCTTATACCGAAAAGCAAAAACGGCAGGCTAAGCATATTGAAGACAGTGAAAAAGATCGTGGTCGTTCTGAAGACGAAGCAGAACGTATTGCTTGGTCGACTGTGAATAAGCAGGACGGCGGTGGCAAGAAAAAGAAAGGCTAAACTGTCTAAAATTCAAGGAAAGTGATGCTATTGATTTAGCATCATTTTAACTATCCAGATTTTATTCTTTTTATTTTTAAACAATCGAAAAAATCTGATTGCGTTAGGAAGTCAGATTCGTTCCTTTGTTTCGTTATTTCATCAAGTCATTCAAGATAATTTTAAGGAAAAATATGAAAATTCTGATTGTATTAACCTCACATGATCAACTTGGCGAAACGGGTAAAAAAACCGGATTCTGGCTCGAAGAACTCGCCGCGCCTTACTACACTTTTATTGATGCAGGCGCAGACGTAACATTAGCCTCTCCTGCTGGTGGCCAGCCACCACTTGATCCAAAAAGTAATGAACCTGATGCGCAAACCGAAACAACCAAACGTTTTGAAGCAGATGAAGTGGCTATGCAGGCACTTGCCAATACGCATAAATTAAGTGAAGTGCTAAATCAGGATTTTGATGCGGTCTTTTATCCGGGCGGTCATGGACCGTTATGGGATCTGACCAAGGACCAGCATTCTATTTCCTTAATTGAACAGACTCTACAGACCAATAAACCTGTGGCACTTGTCTGTCATGCACCGGGTGTACTTCGCGATGTTAAGAATGCAGAAGGCCGACCTATTGTCGAAGGCAAATCAGTGACCGGTTTTAGTAATACCGAAGAAGATGGTGTTGGGCTGACTGATATTGTGCCATTCTTAGTTGAAGATACGCTGAAAGAAAAAGGCGGACAGTATTCCAAGGCTGAGGACTGGCAGGTGCATGTACAGCAAGATGGCCTGTTAATTACCGGACAGAATCCGGCATCTTCTGCCGCAACGGCTGAGGCGCTGTTAAAGTTATTAAAATAAGATTTCATCCAGATATAAGTCATTGTAGGTCAGTTATTTATTTACTGGTTAAAAACCCTGATGTGATGTCACATCAGGGTTTTTATTAGTTTTATGCCGAAATTCTAATTCGCTACTGCTGCTGTTGATGCAGTTTGTTTGCACTCATATTTTAACTGTTAGGACTCAGGTTTTTTTATTTAAAGCAAACTATGGGACAGCAGTGATCGAAAGATTCCTTTTTTATTTTGACTATGTCATTCCTTAACAGGCTTTGGCATCCGGCTGCACGGTTTTAGGCAACTCACGACGTAGAATTTTACCGACTGTAGACTTTGGCAATCCAGACACAAACTCAATATATTTTGGCAGCTTATAACTGGTCAATTGTAGTCTCAGATAGGTCATGACTTCATTCTCGGTCAGACTGGTATCCTGTTTTACAATAAAGGCTTTCGGAACTTGTCCAGATTTTTCATCATCCACCCCAATGACGGCACATTCCAGTACTTTAGGATGTTTAGATAAAATACCTTCCAACTCATTTGGATAGACATTAAAACCCGAGACCAGAATCATGTCCTTTTTACGGTCCAGAATGGTGATATAACCCTTCTCATCCATACAGCCGATATCACCTGTCAGGAAGAAACCATCTTTGGTAAATACCTGTGCTGTTGCTTCCGGTTGCTTCCAGTAACCTTTCATCACCTGAGGGCCGCGAATAGCAATTTCTCCAGCCTGATGAAGTGCTACAGGTTTTCCTTCGTCATCCAGAATCTGAATTTCTGTGCCTGCCAATGGCAAGCCAATACTACTGCTAAAGCGCTTGCTTAAAGGCGGGTTAAATGTTGCCGTTGGTGAGGTCTCAGAAAGACCGTAGCCTTCATAGATATGACAGCCTGTGACTTCATACCATAATTCTGCCGTGTTTTTTAAAACAGATGCACCACCGCCTGTCGTGGTTTTTAGGCGTGAGTGATCCAGCTCGCGGAAACGTGGATGATGAGCCAATGCATTAAACATGGTATTCACGCCCGGAAACACCGTCGGAGGATGTTTATGATATTGATCCACTAAAGCGTCCAGATCTCTTGGATTTGGAATCAGCACATTGGCAAAACCTCGACTTAGTCCATAACTGAACAGGCAGATGGTAAAACCATAAATGTGATACAGCGGCAAGGCACAAAACACATATTCATCTTCTGTGGCATAACGATCGTCAAAATGGCTGATAAACACTGTACTGTTCTGGGCAATATTAAATAAGATATTGCGATGACTGAGCTCAGCACCTTTGGAAACACCTGTAGTTCCACCGGTATATTGCAGAATAACGGTATCTTCTTGCTGCTGTACAGGGGCTACAAAATCAATCACCTGTACCTGATCAATCACCTGTTTAAAGTCAGAAAACTGTTTTTCTGGATGTTGCTCCATTTGGCTATAAATTGATATCGACTGATCCTGAATAAAATCGAGCGGATGAGTAGAAATTACATGTTTCAGTGCAGGACATTCATCCAGATTATTTAACTGTTTTAAGGTTGAGCCTAGAATAATCAAGGCTTCTGCTCCTGAATCCTGAACTTGATGATACAACTCACGCTGGGTGTACATCGGGTTTACATTAACCAGAATATAACCCGCACGAATAATCGCGAAAGTCGCAATCGGATATTGAATAATATTCGGCAACATCACCGCGATTCGGCTACCGGCTGCTAGGCCTAGATTCTGTAGGTAAGTAGCCAGTTTCTGGCTATATACATCAATCTCCTGATAGCTGAACTTTCGATCCAGATAAAAGAAAGCAGTCTTATCCTTGAACTTAAGTAGATTCTCAGCAATTGTCGTGCTCAAAGTTTTATCAGGGTCAGGCCGGGTAAATTCCGGATTGACGTTCCATTTTTTATATTCTTCCATCCATAGCTGACTTGTCATTACAGCACTCCTATCCTTGATTTTAAAATTTATTTTGTATCGTGAAACTTTATTTTGATTAAAAAATAATAACGTTATCTTTCCTTCCAAATCAATCCAATATTTGGCTAATTTCAAATTTTTACAAATGAAATCACGAATTTTATGGCTAATTATTTGTATATATTTTATCAATTAATAATATTAAATTTCTTATAGTGAAATAGTAAATCATTAAAAGCAAAAAAAGAATGTGGATTCATTCTTATAAAACAACAACGTAACAAGAAAAGGATGTCGATGATGACGTATGAAACTTCAGTGCTAGAAGCTGAACGAGTTACAGTTCAGCCTAAAAAAATATGGATGACCGCGTTTATTCTATGTTTTCTTATTTTACTTGCAGACGGTGTTGATCTGGCTTTCTTGGCCTATAGCCTTACCAGTATCAAAGCTGAATTTAATTTAACCACAGTTCAGGCAGGTGCTTTAGGGAGCTGGAGTCTGGTCGGTGGAGTGATTGGCGGTTGGGCCTGTGACCATTTTGGCCGGGAGAAAGTTATTGTATTTTAGATGATTTTTGCTTCAAGTTTATCTTGCACTTTGGGCTTTGTAGAATCTTATCATCAGTTTTTAATTATCCGCAGTATTGCAGCTATTGGACTGGGTTCCCTATACACCGCCTGTAATACCTTAATGTCAAAATATGTTCCGACAAAATACCGGACGACTATTCTGGCGGCACTTATGACCGGTTTTACCTTAGGTTCATTATGTGCAACTTTACTGGCGGGCTGGATTATTCCTGAATATAGCTGGCGTATGCTGTACTGGATTACCATTTGCCCGATCGTTCTGGCTTTTCTGCTTTATTTTCTTGTTCCTGAGCCGGATTCATGGCTACGTTCACGTAAATTAAAACGTCAGGAAGCAGCTAGCAAAGTTAAGGTGAAAAAAGAGAATCCTTATAAAGTCATTCTCAAAGATAAAAATCACTGCTGGATATTTTTACTATGGATTTTAAGTGCTGGTGCCCTGAAATTTGGCTATGCCGGTTTAAGTAACTGCTTACCTGCCTATCTCGAATCGGATCTGGGCATCAGCTTTAAGGCTATGACTGGCTATATGGTTGGCACGTTTATGATCATGATTTTTGCCAAGATCGTCGCCGGGATTCTGGCAGATCGTTTCGGACGACGTGCCTTGTTCGCTTTTGGAACCATGAGCACAGCTCTGTTTCTTCAGATTGTAATTTATTTCAATACACCGACCAATATTTTGTACCTGATGCTCATGTTCGGCTTCTTGTATGGTATGCCATTTGCCATTAATGCCACGTATATGACTGAAAGCTTCCCTACTTCGATTCGTGGTACGGCTGTAGGTGGTGCATTCAATATAGGCCGTATCGGAGCAGCATTTGCACCACTCACTATTGGTTATTTTGCTCATGGAGGCTCAATTGGAACGGGTCTACTGGTAAATGGCAGGTGCCTATTTTATTTGCGGTCTGATTCCTGCACTGTTTATACGTGATCGCTTATATGATCCGCAAAAAGCAGATTAATCTCTATCATCTTTTGATAAAAAACCAGTCAAATAGACTGGTTTTTTTAATGAATAAATTTAAAAATCAGACAACTTTTCTCTGAGCATTTTCTATATATTCATAATGGTAACCACTGCGAATAAAATGCTGGTTTTTATCTCTGAAAGAATGTGCATAATCCGGCCAGACCAAAGTCAGTTTGCGACTCACCGGGTCCAGATACCAGCTTTGACAGCTTTCTGATAACCAGACACTGCCTTGGGAAAGTTGCTGTAATTCCTGCATATAGCGATTTTCGGCGTTCTGATCGGCTTCAAAAACCTGAATCTGTTGCTGTTCAAAAAATTGCAAGGCGTCCAGTACCAGATCAAATTGGGTTTCCAGGAAATAAAGCGCTGAGTTATGCCCACTTCCGGTATTGGGACCATTCAGAATGAACAGGTTTGGAAAATTATGGACTGTCGTAGATTGATAACCCTGCATACCACTAGACCATTGCTGCTCCAAGCTTAGGCCATGTTTACCCACTACCTTTGCGGCATAAGGTGGTCGTGCTGCTTCAAATCCGGTAGCAAAGACAATAATATCTGCAGAATATTCATTGCCTGATTTGCTGATTACGCCATCCTTATTCACTTGAGCCAAAGCTGAATCTTCAAGCGTGACATTCGGTTTTAGAAAAGTCGGATAATAATCATTGGACAGCAATAAACGCTTGCAGCTGGGTTCATAATTCGGTGTAAGTTTTCGCTGTAATTCAGAATTTGGAATCTGGTGTTTCAAGAATTGTAGGCAGTTTTTTTTGACCCGCTCGATCTGGCTTTTCAGATTACGGCGCTGGGCAAAATTGTATTCATTACCCCAGAACAAGGAATGTCTTAACGCCGACATGCTGTCCGGATCTTTGCGGAAAAGCTGTTTTTCTGACTCAGAATAAGGTCGGTCCGGTCGCGGCAAGATATACGCTGCACTACGTTGCAATACGGTCAGACTTTTTGCTGTTTTGGCAATTTCCGGTACAAGCTGGATCGCAGAAGCGCCTGAACCTACGACGACCACACGCTGATTATCCAGATTCACTTCGTGATTCCAGCGTGCAGAATGCATTACCTGACCTTGAAATTCATCCAATCCCGGAATTTGTGGCAGATGTTCATCTGCCAGATGCCCGGTTGCTGTAATTAAAAAATCTGCCTGATACAAACCGTTAGAGGTCTGGATTTCCCATATACGTTTTTCGGTATTCCAGCTGGCTTTTTCCAGTTGTGTATGAAAATCAATATGTGGCCGGATATTTTCCTGATCACAGCATTGGATTAAATAACGCTGAATTTCTGCCCCTTGCGGAAAGACACGTGACCAGTTAGGGTTTTTAATAAACGAGAAAGAATATAAATGCGATGGTACATCACAGGCGACACCGGGATAGGTGTTATCACGCCATGTTCCGCCTACTTCTGCTGCACGTTCAATGATTTTAAAATCGTGAATGCCCTGCTGTTTAAGACGGATCGCCATTCCTAGGCCACCAAAACCGCTGCCTACAATTAAAATCTTGCTGCGCTGTCCTTGAGCTTGCATTATTTTTCTCCTTTTTAAGGCATCATGGGCTGGATTTTTTGATTCGCCGGATACTGCTCTGGATGCTGGCTAAACTGATTAATTAGCTGCACAACTTCTGCTGGCGCTTCAATATGAATCGCATGTCCCGAAGAAATTTCGATATAACGGCTATTCTGAATCGAAGCAAAGAGTAATTTTGCTTGCGCTAAAGGCACCATACGATCTTCACGACAGGCCACGATCAAGGTCTCAGCAGAGATGTCCGGCAAAATGGCGGTGATATCAATGCGATAATTTAGTTCACGCTGTTTAGCTGCATCTTGAGAAGGTTTGACGAAACGTGCCAGATCAAGCACCTGTTTTTCAGTACGAGCTGACAGATAGTCATCGCTATATAGGCAATAATTCACGAAATGCGGCAATGCTGCAGATTGATCATTAAATAACTGTTGCCAGATGGTGGTTCGTAGTTGTTGCACCGAACTGGTTTTTGCCCAACCGGCTAACAAAATCAAACGTGCCACGCGCTGTTTAAGACTTGCAGCCAGTTGTGCAGCAATCACGGCACCGAGTGAATAACCCACCACAGTAATAGCTTCATCTTCTTCAACTGCATGATGGATCAGGACTTCAACTTGGTGACTAAAATCAGTCACTGCCAGATCAGCTTTATCCGGGGTATACAAATCAATGGATAAAACCCGCTGATGAATACCGAGCATGGGGAAAATATAACTGAAATGTTTGTCGGTATTTCCACCTGTGCCATGAATCAGAATAATGGTGGGATATGAGGATTTGTGTCCGACTTCATGATAAGTGAGTTGTTGATCACCATAAGGACATTGTCGTGTAATCGTGTCTAAATCCATATAGACTCCTGATCTTGTTGTTTTATGGCCGATGTAATACTGAAAAGTACCCATCGATATTGAATATTGTGCAGGATGAAAAAATAGAAATTAAAAAAAGACCCACGATCGAGAGATTGATCGTGGGTAAAAGGATTAATCGAATTTAAACTCTTCAGGAGTCAGTAGGAACAAGCTCTCACCACCGGCCTGAATATTGGCAATGTGGGTTGAAGTTCTTGGCAGAATACGTGCAAAGAAGAATTGTGCGGTTTTGATCTTCGCTGCATAGAACGGATCAGTATTGCCTTCTTCAATCTTTTGCTGAGCCGTAATCGCCATTTTTAGCCATAAATATGAAGACACTACATAACCAGAGAAATATAAGTAATCGACTGATGCCGCACCGATTTCATTGGCAGACTGTTGCGCCTGAGACTGAATGGTTTTGGTTAATTCTAGCCATTGCTCAGTCAACTGGCTCACTTGTGCCACTTGCTGGTTAAACTGGGCATGTTGCTGATGTTCTTTTACAAAGCCCTGAATCTCATCTGTTAATGCAGTCAATAAACCTAGTTTCGAACCCAGCACTTTACGAGCCAGTAAATCAATAGACTGAATTTCAGTGGTGCCTTCATAGAGGCTAGCAATACGTGCATCACGGGCAATCTGTTCCATGCCATGTTCAGCAATATAGCCGTGTCCACCAAAAACCTGCATACCGTGTTTGGCTGCTTCTACACCCGTTTCAGTCATTAATGCTTTAGCAATTGGGGTTAATAATGCCAGACGATCTTCTGCGGCTTTTTTCTCTTCAGGATTATCTGTTGCTTCAGCAATATCTGCATACGTAGCCAGATAATAAGCCAAGGCACGTGAACCTTCTGCAAATACTTTCTGAGTCAGTAACATATTACGTACTGCTGGATGCACGATGATTGGATCCGCAGGCAGATTTGGCTCTTTAGCACCTTCAAGTGAACGCATCGCCAGACGGTCTTTGGCATAAGCCAATGCACCTTGATAAGAAGATTCAGCTGCAGCAAGACCCTGAATCGCCGTTCCAATACGCGCAGAGTTCATAAAGGTAAACATGCAGTTCAAGCCGCGGTTTTCAGGCCCGATCAGGAAGCCTTTGGCATTGTCAAAATTCAGCACACAGGTCGCATTGCCATGAATACCCATCTTGTGTTCAATCGCGCTACACACCACGCCATTGCGAGAAGCCACATTCCCAGCTTCATCCAGATTGTATTTAGGCACGATGAACAGTGAAATACCTTTGGTGCCGGCAGGCGCATCCGGTAAACGTGCTAACACAATATGCACGATATTTTCAGCCAGATCATGCTCACCTGCAGAAATAAAGATTTTCTCACCGCTGATGCTGTAGCTGCCATCTTCATTTGGCACCGCTTTGGTACGGATCAGGCCCAGATCAGAACCCGCATGTGATTCAGTCAAACACATGGTTCCGGTCCAGCGACCTGCAATTAAAGGCACCAGGAATTTATGTTTTTGTTCATCGCTACCATGATGCTCTAAGGTACGCATCGCACCATGTGACAGGCCTGGATACATACCCCAAGACCAGTTGGTCGCTGTGATAATTTCTGAAATGGCAATACGGTATAAAGTCGGGAAGCCTTGACCGCCATATTTTTCATCGCCAGTTAATGAAGTAAAGCCGAGTTCTACATATTTGTCATAAGCCGCTTTAAAACCATCCGGTGTAGTTACGACGCCATCCTGCAAACGGCAGCCCTGCTGGTCGCCTGTTGCATTAATCGGTAGAAGTTCGTTTTGGCAAAAGTCCGCAGCGACTTCCAGATATTGTTCCATAATATCCATAGAAACTTTGTCTGCAAACTTTGCATAGCCTGTGTATTTCTGTTCAACATTGAGCAGATCTTTCAGGACAAACTTCATGTCTTTTAATGGCGCAATATAATTTCTCATCGTAATTCCCTTGTATGAGTTCTAATTTGTATATTTATGACAATTAATTTCATAATACGAAATTATGTTTTA
>NZ_DCRI01000067.1:0-11284 GCF_002324975.1 Acinetobacter sp. UBA1496
CTTGCTGCTTGAATCCGCCATTTTTAGTATTTAAAAATTTGGATAAAAGTAGGTTGGATAATTCTGGTATCGGATTTAAAGGCGTTATAAATTATTAAGATGTTTAGTTAAATCCCTAAAAGTCATTAACACTTTGATGATGAATAAATTTTATTTCTATATAAAAATAAAAATTTTATCAGAATAGAGATAATTAAATTTTTAAGAAAAGAATTTTTAGACGATAAATTTTATAGAAAATATCTCCTTATTTTTCTGCTTTATTCTTGATCTTAAAAAAATTACTAAAACTGCCCAAAACTTGGACATACGCGCTGCGAAAGTGGAAAGATAACTTCTCTTTTTTATAAATTCCTTTAATGTACAATTGTTCAGAAATTAAAGGTTGTCCATATGTCTACATCTTCGGATATGACTGACCAACAGCGAATCTCTAAGGTCAGAAATATCGTTACACAGGCCGGGGAAGAAATGCGTACCCGTTATCCTATACTCAAACATCAGAATTTTATTGGTGCGAGTATTTTAGGTTTTGCCTGGACGGGGATGATCGCATGCGCATTGGCATATGGATATGGTTATCTTTCGGCGTGGTTCACCATTCCATTGATTGCAATTTTTGCTTCACTGACACATGAATTGGAACATGACCTGATTCATTATATGTATTTCAAAAAAACGCCTTGGGCACATCATTTGATGCTGGCACTGGTATGGCTGGCTCGTCCAAATACAATTAGTCCATGGGCTCGCCGACGCATGCATTTGCATCACCATAAATATTCAGGAACTGAATATGATCTTGAAGAACGTGGCATCAGTAATGGTATGCCATGGGGGATTCGCCGCATACTAGTGATCAGTGACCAGTTGATGTCAGTGTATTTGCGTCCTTTTCAGATGTTTAAAATGATTCATCTTTTTATGGAAAAACAACCTGAAAAAGAACGTAAAGTTGCCATGATTTCTCAGCTCTTGGGCTTCTTGCCATTAAGCATGATTTATTATGGTCTGTGCTATTTATTTGTAGTTTTTCATGTAGGCAATGCTGTTGCACCAATCTTTGGTTATGAAATGCTTTGGTCGGAAAGTATCATCGAAGCTATGCCGCTTGTGAATTTCTTGGCAGTAATTTGGATCATTCCGAATTTTATCCGTTCTTTTAGCCTGCAATTCGTTAGCTCCAATATGCATTATTATGGTGATATTGATCCACGCGATGTCATCAAGCAGACTCAGGTACTGAATCCATGGTGGATGGTGCCATTCCAGTTATTTTGCTGTAATTTCGGTTCAACTCATGCGATCCATCATTTTGTGGTCAAAGAACCCTTTTATATACGTCAGTTGACCTCTAAAACGGCGCATAAAGTCATGAAAGAAGTGGGTGTACGCTTTAATGATATCGGAACTTTCAAGCGCATGAACCGCTGGAATGATCATAAAGTTTGATAGATCAGCTACATTAAAAAAAAATCCCGCTAAATGGCGGGATTTTTTAATTTTTTAATCTACTCGTTAAGTAAAAATTTTATATACAAATATTAGAAAGCAATGTACGGACAAAATTCTAAGTTACGTGAATATTCATTAAAAATGACTGCTGAGGTATTACTCGTAATCCATAAATTGCAGTAGAATCAATCATATCTTTATATAAATTAGTCCATTATGTTGCTCAAAGCTGCCACTATTGCCTTAATTCCCGCGCTCATAATTCAGGGTAACCGTGTCAAAAAAAATACGATAAAACTTCCAGAACCAGAAGGTGCACGTGAAGGGCAAACAGGAACAGGAAAAAAACTTTCATTACTGATTGTAGGTGATTCAGCAGCAGCAGGCGTGGGCGTAGATCATCAGGATGATGCTTTACTCGGCGCGATTCTGAATGAGCTAAAAAATGACTTTGAAATTGAATGGAAGTTGCAGGCAAAAACAGGCGATACCACCTCAAAAGTCATTCGTACTTTAGACCAGATTGAAGCTAAATCCTATGATGTGGTCGTGACTTCAGTCGGCGTGAATGATGTGACTAAATTCATGCCTGCCGATGTCTGGATCAAGAAGCAGGAACAGTTTTATAGCAAAATCCAGCAAAAGTTTAATCCAAAACTGGTGATTGCAGCCGGTGTTCCTCCAATGAACATGTTCCCGGCTTTACCGAATCCTTTGGCCTGGTTATTTGGTCAATATGCCAAACACATGAACCAGCAACTGGAAAAATTTGTGAACAAGCAGAGGAACATGCAATGGATTGAATACGATATTGAAAAATATCGTGCCATGAATTTACAAATGGCCAAAGATGGTTTTCATCCAAGTAAGGAAGTTTATACACTTTGGGGACAAGAAGTTGCTAGTAAGATCCGTCAGGCATTCTAAAATAACTGAAATGCCTGAATCTGGAACAGTTTATGTTGGATATTGAAACCCATCCATTACCGCCATTTTTACCGCCCAATGCCAAATTACTGATGTTGGGCAGCTTTCCACCACCCGCAACGCGCTGGAAAATGAATTTTTATTATCCGAATTACCAAAATGATATGTGGCGGATATTTGGGTTAATTTTCTTTAAAAATAAAGATTACTTTTTGGACTTACCCAATAAAAAATTTCAGGAACATCTAATCCGTGAGTTTCTAACTGAAACGGGTATTGCGATTTTTGACAGTGCTTATCAGATCCGACGCCTGAAGGGAAATGCTTCCGATAAATTTCTGGAAATTGTAGTGCCAACCAATTTGCAGGATCTATTAGGGAAAATGCCAGACTGCAACCACATCATGACCACAGGCGACAAGGCTACAGATACCCTGATGCTATCGATGCCTGAAGGTACGTTGAAACCAAGTATAGGCGAGCCCACTCAGGCACATTTTCTTGGACGTGAGCTGTATTTATACCGGATGCCGTCTTCATCCCGAGCTTATCCTTTGGCTCTAGATAAGAAAGCAGACAGTTATCGGATGATGTTCGAGCATGTCGGTCTAATTTGAGTTATGAATAAATATAAATTTTAAGTATATTTTTGAAATAAACTTACTTTTAGAAAGTTCTTAAATATTTTCTACCTGCATATTGGGATATTCGACCCAGCGATAATCCTTAACTTTAATATCCCGCACATGATGAAAGCTGGACCAGATCAGTTTGCTCCCTTTACTCCATTTTAAAGCTAAAATACGAGATTCAACTTTCTCAATCTCTTCCGCTGTAGCAGGACGTAAAGAGCCAATTTCTGCATATAGACGTACACCGGGATAATGCTTAAATTTTCCCTTAAACATGGAGCTTAACCAGAAAAGTTTGCTGCTATTCACAGCTTGAATGCATGCAAGTGGCTGATGCTGTAAATTTTCAGAGAAGGTGGTGGAGTAGGTATCAAAAAAGAAACCTGTATTAGACTGCTGATCCAGGAAGACAGTTCCGATCGGAGTAATACTAGGAAAGCCTTGGGGATTGACGGTTGCGATCGAACAATACATTGCTGCACGCTGTGCATTAGCAACTACCTGACGGATATTTTGCCATTCAGAAGGGGAAATCATGATGTTTTCTCTTTATTATTTTAATCAAGCTTAATCTGTATGTCTAAAATAGGCATTGCCATAAAAATATTCAGGTCAAGGCAATTTAACCAATTAAAAATAAGAAATAAATTTCCTATGAACAAAAAGAGCCGATATGGCTCTTTTAAATTTTAGAAATGGAAAATGGAAAAATGAATTAACTATCATATTCCACATAATCCCACAGGTTTAAGCGCGCTTTAATTTCCTTGCGAATATTTGGCAACATTGGAAGTAATGTCCCGTCAATCCATAAACTTAAAGCCTGTGCAGAAATCAGTTGCTGTTGTTCATCGACCAGTTGTGCACCTTTAACCATCACCAGCGTTTCTTCAGAAGCTTCGGTTTCAACACCTTTAAATAGTACCTGTAATTCATAACCGTTATCCTGAATCAGCCATTCCAGTTCGATCTGGATATTCTGATTAGATTTAAGTACGACCTGACCTTCGACCAAGTCTGAATCAGACAGGCAATCATGTTCAACCCGTACTTTGGCTAAAAACCATTCTTGGTGAGACAGATCCTGCAAGGTCTTAACAGGGGTGAGAATATCACTGAATTTAAACTGGCGGCTTAAATCAAAAAATTGCATGGGAGTGGAAAGCGAAAATTCGCAAAATACTGGAAAAGTGTAATTCTAGAGCAATCAACGGAATAGGTAAAACCTTTGTCAGCATTGATCTGATTAATGTATAAGAAATAAGCTGAAAAATATAAGTAGAAAAACTCGATTTAGAGATTTAGTCAATTTTATATTGTTCAGCTTATTACCAATAAAGATCTAAAATATCTAAAGCCAACTATCAATTAAGGAAAAACCACACTAAATGTAATTTGATTGCAATGTATCTGTCATTACATTAACCATTCTCCCGGGAATTTTGTCACCAGATTCATCATATAACGCTGGAATTGTGTTGTTTCAGGGTCATGATTATGCTGAATCACTGAACCATTTTTTTGATGTTCCAGCCAAATGATCTCGCCCTGTTTATTTAACTTAAGTTGATAAGCCATTCTGGGTAAATACTGGTTTAAGGACTTGGTAATTTCATCTTGGAGCTGATCAGATTCAATCACCAGACCGACTTCAGTGTTTAAATATGCAGAACGTGGATCGAAGTTAAAGGAACCAATAAATACCATGCCATCCAGATCAAAGAATTTGGCATGCAAACTGGAGCTGTTCTTATTTTTGGCCGGAATAATATTACCGGTCATAATTTCATACCAGGTCCGTTTTGGTCGTTCAATATAGGGTTTAAATTCCCAGAGCTCAATTCCATTTGTGAGGAGCTGTTTACGGTATTGCTGATAATAGGCGTGGACCAAAGCTACATCATTTGCCTGGAAAGAATTGGTTAAAATTCTGATTTTGACACCTTGTTGGGCACGTTTACTTAAATAATCCGCACCTTCCTGAGTAGGAATGAAATAAGAAGAAACCAGTTCCAGATGGTCTTTGGGCTCACCCATAAGTTCCAGCATATGAGTATAAATATAATCACCATTCTGGGCGCTACGACGGGTCTTGGAAGGGGCATCGGCAACAAAATAGGCATTTCCCCATTTAATCGGGCGCTTTCTCAGCTGTTCATCAATCTGCTGTTCCGCAATAACAACTCGACGTTTCAACTCATTTTTATCGACTTCATCTTCTTTAAATTCGGTTCGCAGCCGTTTTAAAAGTTGTGGATTGCCTGAATCATTTAGAACTTGTCGGATGTCATAGCTTAGATCATCGTTCCAGAATTTGATAAAGGTCTGATTCGCATCGTGTGCTGGTTTTCCGGCAAAGAAAATATCAACATCGCTAAACTGAAAGTCTTCACTGGCATCAAAATATTCACTACTGATATTCCGACCACCTGTGACCGCTGCCGTACCATCTGCAATAATCAGTTTATTATGCATGCGCGGATTAACATATTTCATACGGAATCCGTAATCAAGGGCACGCAATTGACGGAATTTATAAGGATTAAATAGTCTGACTTCGAAATTAGGGTGTTGGGCTAAGGCCAGCAGCTTATCATCCAGTTGAGTTCCGTTCTGGTCATCAATCTGAACCCGAACCTTCACGCCTCGATCAGCGGCTTTTAATAATTGGGAGAGAATCATGTTGCCAATATAGTCATCTTTCCAGATGTAATATTGCAGGTCGAGATGGTATTTGGCCTGATTGATCAGATATAACCTTGCCGCCATACTCATAAAACCATCATATAAAGGCAGATAAGCCGTTTTACCTTCCTGAATTTGTGGTAGCTGTTCCTCTCTAATCCAGTGGGCCGATTGTACGGGAGTAATAGCTTCTTCTTTTGCTGTATTGGGAGCTAATTCACAGCCAGAAATAGTCAGGCTAAAAACAAAAATACTTAAACATGTAATTGACGAGGGCTTAGTCATTGATGTTCCATTTGTTATAGGGGTTTTATTCCTCAACTAGTGATGTTAATGGTTGAATCTCCGAATAGAAAGAGGTTACTGTTAACCATCTGTAAATCAGTAATAAAAGGATTGTTTTACATGAAATCACGTGCAGCGGTTGCATTTGGCCCAGGTCAGCCATTAGAAATTGTGGAAGTAGATGTTGCTCCACCAAAAGCAGGTGAAGTACTGGTAAAAATTAGCCATACTGGCGTATGTCATACCGATGCATTTACCTTGTCTGGTGATGATCCGGAAGGCGTATTTCCAGCAATTTTAGGCCACGAAGGTGCGGGTGTGGTCGTTGAGGTAGGTGAAGGCGTAACGAGTCTGAAACCGGGTGATCATGTGATTCCACTTTACACAGCAGAATGTGGTGAATGTCTGTTCTGTAAATCGGGTAAGACCAACCTGTGTGTAGCGGTTCGTGCGACTCAGGGTAAAGGTGTAATGCCAGATGGAACTACCCGTTTTTCTTATAATGGCCAGCCAATTTATCATTATATGGGCTGTTCAACGTTCTCTGAATATACAGTCGTTGCAGAAGTTTCTCTGGCGAAAATTAACCCTGAAGCTAACCATGAGCAAGTGTGTTTATTGGGCTGTGGCGTGACTACAGGTATTGGTGCAGTACATAACACTGCTAAAGTGCAGGAAGGCGATAGTGTTGCTGTATTTGGCTTAGGCGGTATTGGACTTGCAGTTGTACAAGGGTGCTCGTCAGGCTAAGGCAGGTCGTATTATTGCCGTGGATACCAATCCAGATAAATTCGAACTGGCTAAACAGTTTGGTGCTACTGATTTTGTGAATCCGAAAGACTATGACAAGCCAATTCAGCAAGTGATTGTGGAAATGACCGGTTGGGGCGTAGACCACTCTTTTGAATGTATTGGTAATGTCGACGTAATGCGTTCAGCACTAGAATGTGCGCATCGCGGTTGGGGTCAGTCTGTGATTATTGGCGTAGCAGGTGCAGGTAAAGAAATCTCGACTCGTCCATTCCAGCTAGTCACAAGCCGTAAATGGATGAGTACGGCATTTGGTGGTGTTAAGGGCCGTTCTCAATTACCGGGCATGGTTGAGCAGGCCATGAAAGGCGAAATTCAATTAGAACCATTTGTGACACATACGATGCCATTAGATCAGATCAATGAAGCTTTTGACCTGATGCATGAAGGTAAATCAATCCGTACAGTCATTCATTTTGACTAAGCTGTTTTAATCTAAAAAAGACCGGTACCAATCCGGTCTTTTTTATGCGGCTTTCACTTGATTCAAGATACATTAGTGCATGAAAGCCTCACAGAGAGTCACTGAAACAACACACGCCTGCTAATGTCATTACATACCAGATGCTTATATTAAATAGAACGTATGAAAATACGTGATAAAACCATTTTAAAGAATAAGGATAAGCTCTATGTCGAATGATAATTTTGATCGTGATGTAATTAAGAATGCGCCTAAAGATGTCCGCGATGATTTAAATGCTGATCCAATTACTGGTGAACCTGGTGCTCATCCTGTGGGTACAGGTGTTGGTGCTGCAGGTGGCGCAGCGGCAGGTGCAGCGGTCGGTGCCGCAGGCGGTCCGGTCGGTGCAGCAGTAGGTGGTGTTGTTGGGGCAGTGGTCGGTGGTCTCGCAGGTAAAGGCGTAGGCGAAGCTGTGAACCCGACTGAAGAAGCAGCTTTCTGGCGAGATAATGCTGTTGAAACCCCTTATTATTCAGATGCCCGTACCACGTATAGCGATTTAGATTACGATCGTGACTATGATGCGGCCTATCGTGTCGGTTATGAAAACCGTGGGGCATATGATGCTAATACCCGTTTTGAAGACGTAGAAAGCGATCTGAAAGTAAAATGGGAGCAAGCAAAAGGCCAGTCACGTCTGAACTGGGAACAGGCAAAATTTGCAGTACGTGATGCATGGAATCGCGTAACCCGTTAATTGCAAATGCCAAAACCAAGATCTTATATGCTCTTGGTTTTAAGGAAATGGGCAAAGTCCGCTGACTTTCACGACTTTGTTCATTATTAATATCTGAAAATTAATCACTGAAAGGCTAGAATTCTAGGGCGATAAGTAAAAGTACAAATACTGATAAATATTTTTTTATATTTACTACTTGTCAAAACTGGATAGAGCGCGTATTTTAATTTCAGATTCACATTTTTATGAAAGACATAAACATGTTAAAGCAACCTATCATTTCAAACGCTTATTTTTATTTCTGGCAGTTTAGATAATTGCCTGAATGCGTTTGGGCAATGAAAAGGTTGCCCACCAGTTAATACCTGATCGGCAACCCTGATCAGGTTTTTTTATGCATGTGATTTAACAATTTTTTGGAGACAGCCATGACAAACTTTAACTATTCATACTTTAGCAACTTTTATTGGTCTTACTTTAGCCAGCTAATGACGCTTTCGACATCTTCGATTAGACCCATAACGCTCAAATAAAAGTTTGGACTGATTGCCAGTCCCAGGATTTAAAGTCATGAATATTGCAAATACATCACAACAACATCAAATAGAAACCATTTTAGCTTTGCCACAGCAGCTTAAGCAGCAATTGCCACTGTCTCCGCAATTGGCTGTACAAGTCGCTGAACAGCGTCAAATTATTCAAAATATTTTAGAGGGTAAAGATCACCGTTTAATGGTGATTACCGGACCATGTTCCATTCATGATGAAGCTTCCGCACTGGAATATGCAGAAAAATTAAAACAGCTTCAGGAACAGGTCTCAGATCAAATTTTCCTGGTTATGCGGGCTTATATTGAAAAACCACGGACTACTGTCGGCTGGAAAGGCTTCCTGTATGACCCAGAACTCGATGGCTCATCCAATATGCAATTGGGTCTGGAAAAATCTCGTGCACTGTACCTAAAACTGATTGGCATGGGCCTGCCGATTGCCTCAGAGATCTTAAGTCCAATGGCAACGGCGTATTTTGATGATCTATTGACCTGGGGCGCGATTGGCGCGCGTACAAGTGAATCACAAATTCACCGTGAAATTTCCAGCCATATGCCGTACAGCATCGGTTTCAAAAATGGGACAGATGGTTCGATTCAAATTGCTCTTGATGCCATTCAGTCAGCTTCCAACCCCCATCAGTTCCTGGGGATGAGTCAATCGGGTTTGCCATGTATCCTGAACTCACAAGGTAATCCAAAAGCACATTTGATCCTGCGTGGTTCAAATAGTGGTCCGAACTACCAGTTGTCTGAAATTGAAAAGATTAAAGCAAAACACTCAATCGATTTGCCGGCCCTGGTTATTGATTGCAGTCATGGCAATAGTTCAAAAAACCCAATGCTACAATCTAAAGTGCTGGAGCAGATCGTCGCTGAACGTTTGCACAACAATGTACGTGGTGTAATGCTCGAAAGTCATCTGGTCGATGGCAACCAGAAAATCTCAGAAGATATGGTTTACGGCCAGTCAGTGACTGATGGATGTCTGGGCTGGACAAAAACCGAGCAATTATTGTTAAATATGGCAGATTCACTGCGATGCGAAAGTTTAAAGCGTAGCGCTTAAACTGACGGTCTTGTCTTTCCTCAATTCGTTGGGGAAAGACAGAATCGGATGAAGCTGATCAGCGCATCTCCTAGATGCTTAAAGCAGCTCATCAGAGCGTTTGAAAATAAAAATAATGATTAGAAAAATCTTATAAATTTAATAAAAACAAACAATAACAATAATTTATTAAAGACTGTACTCCAGATGAGTCTATGAGCTTTGCCCGCAAATAAAATTAAAAAGTAATCGTCTTAATCCATTTTTGCAGGCGGAAAATACTCAAATTTCTATACTTGAACTGTTTAGATCACGTACGCTTTCTACCGATTAATACTGAGGATCTGGGCAAAGCATAATTTGACTAAAAACATATGACGAATGTCACTTTTAACGTTAGGTGACATAATCAGTGTCATGGTCTGAAAATGGATATTTCTATTTTGGGCTTACACTAATATTTTGCATAACAGCCATTATGTTAAATGGGGAAGACTTATAATTATTCCTCTATTAGATTTTTTAGATACGGAGCAAATGGCCACATGAGTGTCTTATATGGAAATTCAGGTTGATAGTTATCTTCTTCAAAGCCTTTAGTAAAAGTAATTTGAATTAGATCAGGAGAAATAAATTTTAATTTTGCTAATGCAAGATCTACATCACGCCATCCGATGTTTTTATGAATTTTAATAAATATAGATTTGCCACGAACTCTATCGAAATAAAAAGTTAGTTTTTCTGGATAGTTTGAAGTGGTTATGGTTCCAGAAAAAACATAATTATGAGTGTTTTCAATTTCTAGTGAGAAAAAAATTGAATCTTGAGTATATATGTCGCCCTCATTTGTCCACCCTCCTTTCTCAATAAATACTTTTCGTGTTTCGTACTCTATTTTATTTTTATAGTCTCTAAGAAAGTAAATCAGGGATATGAAAGCAATAATAAATCCTAAAATAGTACATATATTGGCCAATATATTTAACCATTTAATTATTTCGTCTGACATAAGAATTACTATATTGTAAAGTGCTAAAATTAACACAATATGAATAGCCATCTCTACTATTTCTACAAGATGAATTTATGAATGATTTTTTAACGATAACAGGTTGGATTATAGGTGTAGTATCAATTAGTTATGCTTATCTTTCAGGTAAAAAAAGCGATGAAAAATTTTCTAGTGTTCTTAACAAACTAGCTTCTCAGCCTATAGAGATTTTAGCTATTCTTAGCTCACCAAATGAAAATAAAGTAATAGAGCTATATGATTTTCAGAATAGAGTTAATGAACCCTATGTTTTATCTAAGTTTGATATAGATAATGATGGAGAGGATGAAATTTTCATACAATCAGGTGCAGGACCATATAGCTGTAAATTAGAAATATATAATTATATAAAAGATCCAGATGAACCCACACTTCAATTAATGGATACAGTAGTTGTTAGCACGACTACTGGATACATATTCACTGATATAGATAATGATGGGATGCTAGAAATTATAACAAATGATAATTCTATTAAGGCAGATAAACCCTATGTCTTAGGTTTTAGAGATAGAGTTATTTTCAAATTTGTAGATAAAAAAATTAAAGAAATATCACGTTTAGAGCTTTATACAGAAGAAATGACATAAAGATTAGAGACGTTTGAAAAAGAGAATTTTAGTTAAGTTGAGGGTATATAAATTAAATATATATTAAAGTTTTTCTAAAATTAATATAATACACCTTATACGAAA
>NZ_DCRI01000067.1:11425-20131 GCF_002324975.1 Acinetobacter sp. UBA1496
TACACCTTATACGAAATACTCTATTTTATTTTATATAAATCATATTCTTATAGTCAAATAAAAAGCTTAACTTAGCTGAATTTGGCTTTTTTAATAATTTATGAAGTTCCATGCCTGTTATTTGAGCTAAGTTCCACGATGTTGTTCAATTTTTATAAACATTGTCCTATTTTTCATAAGTCATTATTGCATGTGGTAGAACCAAAATTGGTACATAAAAAATAGGGAAGTTGGTAATCATAAGGAAAGAAAAATAACACTCTATATGTCATAAAGGACAAATAATGAGTCGTCTGACAGAGTTTTACCATTTAAATGACAATCTTCTTTTTAAGCAGAGTTTCTTTAAAAAAACTTACATATTGCAGGTTAATTTTATTTTTATTGAAGTTCATCACATAAATCTTTAAAAATATTTTCTTTATAAATCAAATGTATTTGAGGCTTTTTAAAAAACGCTGCACAATAAAAATCAAATGATATTGGCATGAATCAAGCATTTAAAATTCATGTAATTGTGTATTTCCAGGGGAAGAGAATGTTCACGGCAGAACTGTTGGACGAAGCAAAAAAATTCATGCATCACATGCTGACCAAAGTAGTAGAATATGGGGGCTCAGACTTATTTATTACCGCAGATTTTCCACCGAGTATCAAACATCAGGGCTTAATGAAGCCTTTTGGACAACAGACGCTAACTGCTGAAAAAACCAAACTGTTTGCCTATAGCTTGATGAATGACAAACAGCGTCAAGAGTTTGAAGCTGAACTAGAATGTAACTTCGCGATTACCGTGCCGGGTGTATCGCGCTTCCGGGTAAATGTTTTCGTACAACAGCTTCAGGTTGGGATGGTGATCCGGACCATTACGGCAGAAATTCCAAATTTTCAGAAACTGAAATTACCAGAATCATTGAAACACGTGATTATGGAAAAACGTGGTCTGGTACTGGTTGTGGGAGGAACAGGTTCAGGTAAATCGACCTCTTTGGCAGCGATGATCGACTACCGCAATGAAAATTCTGCAGGGCATATTATTACCGTGGAAGACCCAGTGGAATATGTGCATAAGCACAAGAAATCTATGATTACTCACCGTGAAGTCGGGGTAGATTGCCATTCCTGGCACAATGCGTTGAAAAATACCTTGCGTCAGGCACCTGATGTGATTCTGATTGGTGAGATTCGCGATACTGAAACCATGGAACACGCAATTGCCTTCGCCGAAACCGGACATTTATGTCTGGGCACACTGCATTCCAATAATGCTAACCAGACTTTGGACCGGATTATTAACTTCTTCCCGGAAGAACGCCGTAATCAGTTATTGATGGATCTATCTTCGAATATGAAGGCAATTATTTCCCAGCGTCTGATTCGTACTCAGGATGGGAAAGGCCGTCGGGCTGCGATTGAAATCATGTTAAATACACCTTTGATTTCTGATCTGATTTTAAAAGGTGAGTTTCATGAGCTGAAAGCTATTATGGGCAAATCTCGTGAACTGGGCATGCAGACTTTCGATCAGGCCTTATTTGACCTGTATAACGAGGGTGCGATTTCTTATGAGGAAGCATTGCGTAATGCCGATTCGACTAATGAATTACGTTTACAGATCAAGCTGAAAAGCAACCGCCAAGATAATCCTGCTGCCGGAGAAGCAACACAATTCACGATGATGCAAGAACCGAAAGCTGAAGAAAAAGAACAAGAAAATACTTCAGCATCTGAATAAATACATCTTCGTGTCAGAATTAAAACAGGCAGTTCATCTGCCTGTTTTTTATTATATTTAGACATTAACTTGTATTAGGCAGTCTTAACTTGAACGACCAATTTAAAGTAAACAATACTGCATAGGGTGAGTAAACTACAGAGAATAAAGGCGAACTGATAACTATAAGTCGCAATAAGCACCCCAATCAGGAGCGAGCCGACCGCAATTCCTACATCATAAAAGGTCGAAGTCGCATAACCAATTCGGTGTTTCGGTGCACGTTGAATGGCCAGTGTCTGGATGCAAGGTTGTGCGCTACCAAAACCGACACCAATCAATACCGCAGCCAGCAGGAATCCCCACAACGTCTGAATCTGACTGAGTAAAAAAAGTCCTAAACTAAATACTAATAGCGCAGGATAAATCACATATTGTGGACCTTTGCGATCGTAAATTTTTCCGGTAATCGGACGTAAACTCATCATGGAAATGGCGAATACGACAAAGAATAAACTGGCATAAGCCATCAGGTTTTTACTGGCAGCAAAAGGTGCAATAAAAGACATGATGCTGGCATAAGAGAAAGAAATCAGAGCTGCCAGAACAGCAACAGGCAATGCTTTCTTTTCTACAACATCAGACAACGCCAGTCCTTTTTTCTCAGGAATAGTTTGAATGATGTGCTCAGGCTCTTTGACCGGAATCATTAAGCAGAAAGCAAATCCGATAAAAACTAATGCAATAAGCAGCATTGTGATCTGAAAATAAGACCAGTATTCAATCAGACTTAAGCCAATCAATGGTCCTAGAACAATACCCAGATTGACTGACATGACGTAATAGCCCATGCCTTCGCCTTTACGCTGTTCTGGAATAAACTGATTTACTACAGGGACACAGACTGTAGTCAAAATACTAAACCAGATCCCATGCAAAAAACGGATGATAAATAAGGTCATCAGCTGATCGGCAAGCAAATAGGCTAGGGAAAATAGACTGAAAAAGATTCCAGAAACAATCAGGGTTTTACGGATACCCAATTTTTCAATAATTAAGCCGCTAAATGGACGTACCGCAATGGCTGAAATCATAAACAAAGTCATGGCCAGACCAGCTTGGGCTAAGTTTCCGCCTAATTCTTTCAGGATATAAATCGGTAAAATCGTGGTTTGTGCAAAATAGAAAATAAATAAAAACAGGTTATTGGCCAGACACAGCACAAAAGGCTTGGTCCATAATGGCGCTGCATTGGCGTTCATGATTTTCCTAAAATGATATGCTGTAAGACGCTGGGCTCAGCATGGGAAATTATTGTTATAAATAAGCGCGACCTATTCAGGAGCGAAGTGAATATGATCAAGACTTTAGGAAAAATAAGTGAAAAATACAATGATATTTCATGATAAATACATGAAATTTAATTTGAACTAGGAAATGCGGCGATTGATCTTTAATAAAAAAATCAGCCCGAAGGCTGATTTTCTAAATTTAAACCGGCTTAGAGACCAGCTTCATATTCTGTATTGGAAAGCAGCTTTTCAACATCTGCCATATTGTCCGGTTTGATTTTATAGATCCAACCTTTGCCATATGGGTCGTCATTAATAAAATCAGGATCATCTTCAAGCGCAGCATTGATTTCAACGACTGTACCAGAGACAGGCGCATGAATATCAGAAGCGGTTTTCACTGATTCAACCACGCCAGCCTGTTCGCCCGCAGTAATATGTGAGTCAAGATCTGGTGCTTCTACATAAACCAGATCACCTAATGCATCCTGTGCATGGTCGGAAATACCGGTCACAACAAGATCACCCTCAATGCGTACCCATTCATGTGTACTTGCGTACTTTAATTCTGCAGGATGATTCATTGATAACTCCTTAAAAATCTTAAGATCATTTTTGACATGTTTTATACATTCTTTTTGGCCAAAACAAAAGGTTTATCCTTGCTTATAAATAAGGATCTTTACGCCAGTTGCTCGGGCTACGACCACTCCAGCGCTTAAACGCTCGACTAAAATTGGCCACATCACTATAGCCAAGTTCATCAGCGATCTGCTCCAGAGTAAAGTCTGTACGGGATAATAAGGAAGTGGCATGCCGGTAGCGCACTTCATCCACCAGCGTAGAGAAAGAAGTACCTTCAGCGGCCAACTGACGCTTTAAGGTTCGATCTGACATATGCAGGCGTTCAGCTACGCTTTCAATACTCAGATAATGCTGTTCGGAATGAGTCAGGATATCCCGTACCCGCATGGCAATCCGGTGCCGTTCACCTAAGACAGATAATTCGGCTTCACACTGATTAATCGCAATCTGGCTGGCAATTGGATCAGCATGTACCAACTTGTTCATCAGGTAGCTTTTATCAAAACTTAAAATTAAATGCGGTTGTTCAAAACGGAACTGATGCGTAGGAAATTTCGCCATGAAGCGCTCAAAACCTTCCGGCTTTTTGAAATCAAAGTCGATTTCTCCGGTTGCATCGTTAACCCCTGTAATAGCCTTAGCCATACTGATCAGACCAATCATCAGGGCAATCGAAATTTCTGTACGAAGCGGTTCAAGCTGAATATCAGTTTGCAGCTGTACCGTTGCCTTAGCGCCAAAGGTCGAGAAAAATAACTGCAGGAAGGGTAAACGTAACTGAATGAATCGGTTCGCCAGCACCAGAGCTTCGGTAATATTATTCGCCGTCATGATGGCATAACCGATAAAGCCATGAATCGAAATCCGCATCTGGGTACCTAAGTGATAACCCAATGTCGGTTCACCAGTGAGTTTCAGGGCATGCTTGACCAGTTCGTTGGCCACTGGTGTCGGAATACGGTATTCAGAATCTGCCAACTGTTCACTGGTCAGGCCAAAAGGCTTAAAAAGCGACTCATTATTATACCCCCAGCGGGAAATGACATCGAGAAGCAAGAGACCGTATACACCTGGAATACCTTGGTCTTGGCGTGGAGCTATTGTTTTCATGCGCGATCCGTTGCACTCATTCAAATTTTTTTATTTTCACTTCATATTGGTATAAAAAAGCCATTTTCTTGATAAAAATTGTTGGACAAAGCTGCGGCTATTTCCACAAGAAAATTTCAATCGACTTCAAGCAGAGTAGCCTAATTTAAAGTTGGAAATCAATGTAAACCAGAGACATTTTAGGTATTTAATTTTAAGGCTACAGATTTCTATTAATTCAGAATAGGGCTGTTTTTTGAATAATCTGGAATTTAAAAATGCTTGTGGAATAGTTGATATTCCCATAAAAGCAAACCAAAGCATTACTATTCAAGTGACTCAAATAGAATGCTTCGGTTTCTGTTGTAGAGCTTAGCTACTACTGAATAGAGAGCAATTATGCTTCATGCAAGCTGTCAGATTTGGCATGTTGTTGTACCAAAAACCCGCCGGTTTGACGTTGCCATAGCTGCGCATAAATCCCGTTTAAGGCCACCAGTTCATCATGCGTACCTTGCTCAGCAATTTTACCTTGATCCATCACAATCAGACGATCCATCTGTGCAATGGTAGATAGACGGTGCGCAATGGCAATAACCGTTTTACCTTGCATCAAGTCATCCAAACTATTCTGAATAGCTGCTTCGACCTCAGAATCCAGAGCACTGGTGGCTTCATCCAGAATCAGAATCGGTGCATCTTTCAGGAATACCCGGGAAATGGCAATACGTTGGCGCTGTCCACCAGAAAGCTTCACGCCACGTTCACCCACATAGGCGTCATAGCCTCTACGGCCACGCAAATCAGTCAGATTCGGAATGAATTCTTCTGCTTTGGCCTTGCGTACAGCTTCAAACATTTCTTCATCAGTCGCATCTGGACGACCGTATTTAATATTTTCAGCAACGGTACGATGCAGCAAAGACGTATCCTGAGTGACCAGCGCAATATTTTTACGCAGACTGTCCTGAGTGACATCGGCAATATCCTGGCCATCAATCAGAATACGGCCCTGATTCAGATGATAGAAATGCAGTAACAATTGAATCAGAGTTGATTTACCGGCACCGGAACGACCCACGATGCCGATTTTTTCACCCGGACGAATGGTCAGATTAAACTGGTCAATCACCGGTTTTTCATTATAGGCAAAAGTGAGATTATCAAATTTAATCTCACCGTGTTTCAGCTCCAGTTCTTTCGCATCTTCTTTGTCTTGAATATTGATTCGACGTCCCAGAGTTTTCATTCCGTCCTGAATAGTACCGACATTTTCAAACAGGGCAGAGGTCTGCCACATCATAAACTCGGCAATACTATTCAGCTTTAATACCATTGCTGTAGTGGCTGCAATGATCCCAAGCTGCGCCTGACCTTGCATCCAGAGCCAGATCGCAGTTCCCAGCACACCTGCATATAGCACAACACTCAGCATCAGAATGCTGATTTCGTATTGAGCGCCCAGACGCATCTGTTTATACACCGTAACCATAAATTCCTGCATGGATGATTTGGCATACTGACTTTCGCGACCTGCATGCGCAAACAGTTTTACGGTTTGAATATTGGTATAGGCATCAGTCACACGTCCGGTCATGACTGCACGTGCATCCGCTTGTAAGGATGAAATCTTACTTAATCTTGGAATGAAATAGCAGGCAGCACAGATAAACAGTAATAGCCAGACCATAAGCGGCAAAATAAGTAAGGGTGAAATGGCACCCAAAACAATATTAATTGTGACGAAATAAATCAGCACATAGGCCAGCATATCGCCCAAAATCACCCAGAATTCCCGGATCGCTAGCGCCGTCTGCATGACTTTGGCCGATAAACGTCCGGCAAAATCATTATGGAAGAAGTCCAAACTCTGTTTGAGCAATAAATTATGGAAGCGCCAACGCAGACGCATCGGGAAATTACTATATAAAATCTGATGCTTGATCAGGGACTGAGCACTGGCAAACAGGATATTAGCCAGCAAGATAATACTTAATAAGGTCAGGTTGCTGGCATGTTGATCTAAAAAAGTTTCTGGCTGACTTTGACTCAACCAGTTCACCAGATCGCCAATTTTTGAATACAGTAAGGCCTCAAAACTGGCTGCACCCGCGGTACATAGCACCAGAATCAGTAAATAACGGCGTACCCCATAGGCTGCTTGCCAGACAAAGGGAAAAAACCTGGTGGGTAAAGGTTGATTCAGGTTTTTGGTGGGATAGGGATCTACCAGCCGTTCAAGCCATCGAAACATTCACGTACTCTTATCATGTATTTTCTTTGCGAAGATTATAAAGGATTCTGCTTTTTGAAGTCTGAATTTGATTGAAATTGCCACAAATGTTTAACCAAATCAAACTTTAGGTTGCAGAGCAAAAACTCATACCAGATTTATACCAAATAATATGAAGACCAAAAATAAGAGATTGAATTCATTTTAAATACTGAATAAAAAGCCCGAAATAAGAGATTATTTCGGGCTTAAGTTGAGAGGTTAGTTTAAGTGATAATCGGAGATGAAGAACTCGCGTTAAAAGATTCCTTAAAATCACTTCCAGAAGGCGCCTGATACACCTTCAATCCAAATTCCGGAATAATCGCCAGAATATGGTCCATGATATCTGACTGGATATTTTCATACTCTGCCCAAACCGTCGTATTGGTGAAAGCATAAATTTCCAGTGGCAAGCCTTCGCTAGTCGGTTGTAACTGACGCACCATTAACGAGAAATTTTTGGCAATACCGGGATGCTGTTGCAGATAAAATTCCAGATAAGCGCGGAACGTGCCTAAATTGGTCAGACGGCGCTGGTTGTATTGTGAATGGTGCTGGAGCTGCTGGTTAAACTTCTCTAGTTCTTCTGATTTGGTATTCAGATATTGATCCAGCAGGATAAAATTTTTCAGTTTGTTCTGTTCTTCAGCCGTCATGAAATGCACGCTGGTTTGGTCAATATGAATTGAACGTTTGATCCGGCGGGCACCCGCATCCTGCATGCCGCGCCAGTTTTTAAAGGTATCAGTCACCAGTTTATTGGTCGGAATCGTGGTCACTGTTTTGTCAAAGTTCTGCACAGTCACTGTGTGTAATGACATATCAATGACATCACCATCGGCGTTTAGGGTCGGCATTTCAATCCAGTCACCAATACGTACCATGTCATAAGATGAAATCTGAACCGAAGCGACCAGTGACAGAATCGTATTTTGAAAGACCAGCATCAGGACAGCAGCCATCGCACCAAAACCTGCAAGTAAGGTGAATACATCTTTTTTCAGGAAAGTGCCTAAAATCATCAAGCCACAAACAATGAAGATGATCAGCTTGACCAGCTGTAAATAACCTTTAATCGGCTTGTTGCGTGACTTGGGATTACGCTGATAAATCAGGTTAAAGATATTCAGTAACTCACCGAGTGCCAGAGCAATGGTCAGGAAAATAAACGCCTGAGCACCCATTTGTACAAAAGTTTGTACTTTATCGGATAAATGCGGGACAGTGGTAATCCCGTTCATGATCACGATTGCCGGAACAATATTGGAAATCCGGCGAATCACACTATGTTCAGCAAAAATCTGATTATTGGCAAAGGGCATTTTGGAAATCAGTTGACGGATGCCACGTACAACAATCTGTTTGGCAAACACATTGGCAAGAATGGCCAGTAAAATCACAATACTCAGTGAAGATAACATTTCCAGCCATGGGTACTGATCGGCCCAATCTCGAATATTCTGAATAAAATTAAACTGTTCCAACTGATCTTTCTCTTTAACTCAAAAAATTTGTTAGAGTTTATAGGTTTAAACGCAATTTTTTAATCTTGGATAACCTTTTAAAACATATCTTTCTTAGAGGATGCGAACTTAATCACTATTCAGGCATTTATTTTTTCCTTCAGGTTAATTCAGATTAAATAGATCAATGGAAATTGATTGGTTAATGGCTAGGAAACGTGAAAAATCGATAGAACAGCCTAACTTGGTATTCCTATACTTCTTTTTAAACCGCAGATTCAAATACCA
>NZ_DCRI01000068.1:0-14799 GCF_002324975.1 Acinetobacter sp. UBA1496
GTGTTAGCCGGATGCTTACCCATTGCATCAATTTTGGCTAAGCCTAAATCATATTTACATTTTGCGAGAGCATTATCTGCTTCATATCTAGTTATGCCAGGCTTATTCCAAGTGTTGTAAGAAGTTGTTGAGACTGTACATGCGACTAATGGAAAAAATAACAGCAATGATGCATATCCCTTAAATTTTTTCATGTAAATTCCCTTTATAGGCTTTAGAAATAGTTTATTATTTTTAATATGTTACAGTTTTTTTTAAAGTATAAAAAAGCACCCGAAGGTGCTCTTTAAAAATTTTAGCTTATTGTGCCTGAATCCATTTGTCTGCACGGTCACGTGCCTGACGGATCTGTTCTTGGGTTAAGTTAGCTGCCAATGCAGTTTTCTTACCTTCAGATAAAGTAATCACTTTATTGTCCAGCATGCCATCGCGGGTAGAGAGTTCATACCACTGGTAAGCACCCATGTAGTTTTTCTTCTTTTCTTCCATCATGGCCAGATTGAAGCTGGCACGGTTATCACCACGGCTAGCTGCTTTTTCGAAGTACTGGCGAGCCAGTGTTTCATCTTTTTTGGTACCAATACCATCTGCCAGCATACGGCCAACATTCAGTTGAGCCACTGCCAGACCTTGGTCGGCAGCAGCTTTGTACCATGCAAAGGCCTGACGTTCATCTTTCTGGACGTCTTTGCCATATTGATATTTGGTTGCTAAATAAAATTGTGCACCAGGCTGACCCGCTTTAGCTGCTTTAGTCAGACTATGAATGTCCATTACTGAATATTGCGCTGCTTGGCTGGCCACAGAAGGCGTTGGTGCAACGTAATCGGCATGGGCCTGCATGCCAAAAAGTCCAGCCAGTAGCGTCGTACTTAATAATAATTTTTTCATAGAGCGCTCACTCGATAAATTGCGACTTCACCAAACAGATTTGGGAGATGTTTGCTAAGCAAACTATCTTCTTGATTCCCATTCACAGCGAGTCGATTAATAATTTTTATGTTGTTTTCCGCGCATAATGCTTCAAAGTCACGGAAAGTACATAGGTGAATGTTCGGGGTGTTATACCACATATAGGGTAAGGCTTCCGAAACCGGCATTTTCCCTTTTAATGCCAAGAAAGAACGAGTCTTCCAGTGCGCAAAGTTTGGAAAGGTAATAATGGCCTGTTTCCCTACACGCACCATGTCACGCAATAATACGTCTGGTGCATCTACAGCTTGCAAAGCCTGTGCCATCACCACATAGTCAAAAGACTGGTCAGCAAAACGGCTTAAACCGAGGTTTAAGTCCTGCTGGATGATATTTAACCCGCGACTGATCGCAATTGCAATCTTTTCTTGATCAATTTCTAATCCATATGCACGAATATTGTGCTTTTTGCTCATATGGGCCAGCAGTTCGCCATCACCACAACCGAGGTCGAGGATACGTGAACCGGGCTTGATCCATTTTTCAGCAAGTTGTTGGTCAATACGCATTACACAGCCTCCTTCGGTGTTGATCGCAGATGTTCTTCACCGCCCAGGAAGGCGCGCAAGGATTTTACATACAGAGGAATCGGGAACAGGAAGGAGTCATGGCCTTGCTCAGCATCAATATCCAGATAGCTGACAGGCTTATTATTGGTAATTAAGGCGTCTACGATTTCAACAGAACGTGAAGGTGAGAACCGCCAGTCTGTGGTAAATGAAACCACCAGGAACTTACATTTGGTTTGCGCCATCGCTTTGACCAGTGACTGCTGATATTCACGTGAAGGATCAAAGTAGTCTAGTGCTTTGGTCATGATCAGATAAGTATTGGCATCAAAGTTACGGCTAAACTGTTCACCCTGATAACGCAGGTAGCTTTCGACCTGGAATTCCACATCGAAGCCATACATGAATTTGCCAGATTTTAAATCACGGCCAAATTTCTGCTTCATGGCTTCCTCAGACAGATAGGTAATATGACCGACCATCCGTGCCAGAATCAGGCCTCGTTTTGGATAGCTGTCATTTTCTAGATAACGGCCATGATGGAAGTCCGGATCAGACAGAATCGACTGACGCGCGACTTCGTTAAAGGCAATATTTTGTGCAGACAGTTTCGGTGCACTGGCAATAATCACGCATTTTTGCAGACGGTCCGGATAATCTACCGACCATTGCAAGGCCTGCATGCCCCCGAGTGAGCCGCCAATGATGGAATACCACACATCAATCCCCAGACAGTCAGACAGCATCGCCTGAGTTTTCACCCAGTCACGCACAGTGACTAGCGGAAAGTCTGGACCATATGGGCGGTTATCATTTTCGGGATTAGGAGAGGTAGGACCAGTAGAACCATTACAACCGCCGATATTATTCAGCGCCACCACAAAGAATTTATTGGTATCGATTGCCTTACCCGGGCCAATACAGGCATCCCACCAGCCTGGTTTTTTATCATCTTCATGATGATAACCTGCAGCATGATGATGGCCAGACAGGGCATGGCAGATCAAAATGGCATTGGACTTATCGGCATTCAGTTCGCCATAAGTTTCTACCATCAGTTCAAAACGTGGGAGGATGCGACCGCATTCAAGCTCTAACGGCTGTTCGAATTGGAACTTTTGTGGGACAACAAGGCCCACTGAGTCAGCTGGAAAAGACACGGGAATGATTCGCCTTAAATCTTTAGTATGAATAAATAAAAGGATACCATTTGCAGGTATCCTTCTAAAGTCTTTTTAGTGCTATGAATTATCGCTAATTCTAATACCGTGTCTAGACGGCAGCAGCAATCACCTGTTCAGTGCTTAACACACCCTGGTCAATCAGGCGGTTGGTACATGCGATAATCGCTTCAATTGAAGAGGTCACAATGTTGTCGTGGACACCAGCACCAAAGGCGGATTTACCGGTACCTTTCACTTGAAGTTCAACCAATGCCAAGGCTTTGGCATGTGCACCAGAACTGATGCTACGTTCTTCATAGTTCAAGACGTCAATTGGCAATTGTAATGCATCCAAAATCGCAGAGATTGGACCGTTACCTTCACCACGCAAGTGCTGGGTTTCACCATTGACTTCAATATCCAGCTCAATCACCTGATTGCCATTTTCATCTGACAACTTGTAGTTTTTCGCTGAATAATGGGCATCTTTCGCGGCAACATATGTCTCTTTGAACAAGCTCCAGATCGCTTGTGCTGAAATCTCAGTACCATCTTCATCAGTTTTTTGCTGCACGATTTGCGAGAATTCGATCTGTAAACGACGTGGCAAGGTCACGTTGTAGTTCGATTCTAACAAGTAAGCGATACCACCTTTACCAGACTGTGAGTTCACGCGGATGACAGCGTCATAGTCACGGCCCAAGTCTTTTGGATCGATCGGCAAGTACGGCATATCCCAGATCTCTTCGTTTTTCTGGAATTCAAAACCTTTTTTGATTGCATCCTGGTGTGAACCAGAGAATGCTGTGAATACCAAGTCACCCCCATATGGATGACGTGGGTGTACAGGCAAGCCAGTACATTCTTCAACAGTCGCAATGATTTCGTTGATATTCGAGAAATCCAAGTTTGGCGCAACACCCTGGGTGTACATGTTTAAGGCAATTGCTGCCACGTCCACGTTACCGGTACGCTCACCATTACCGAATACACAACCTTCGACACGGTCAGCACCGGCCATGATTGCCAATTCAGACGCTGCGATCCCACAGCCACGGTCATTGTGACAGTGAACTGAAATGATCACGCCGTCACGACGCTCGATGTTACGGTGCATCCATTCCACTTGGTCGGCATATACGTTTGGTGTAGAGACTTCGACAGTGGCTGGCAAGTTCAAGATCACTTTGTTTTCTGGAGATGCTTCCCAGATTTCAGTCACAGCATCGCAAACGTCTTTCGCCACTTCCAATTCAGTTGCAGAGAAACATTCAGGGCTGTACTGGAAAACAAATTCAGTTTCAGGCTGTTTCGCTGCGTATTCTTTCACTTTTTGCGCTGCATTAATCGCTAACTGTTTTGCACCTTCAACGTCTACATTCAAGACCTTTTGACGGAAGGTTGGAGAGTTAGAATTGTAGATATGCACGATTGCGCGTTTTGCACCTTGTAAAGATTCAAAAGTACGTGCGATCAAATGGTCACGTGCCTGAACCAATACTTCGATGTAAACATCATCCGGAATATGACCTTCTTCAATCAATTTACGAGTGAAGTCGAAATCAATTTGAGATGCAGAAGGGAAGCCGATTTCAATATGTTTGAAACCGATTTTTACCAACATCTGGAACATTTTGAACTTCTGCTCGATGTTCATTGGCTCGAAGATCGCCTGGTTACCATCACGCAGGTCAGTACTCATCCAGATTGGCGCTTTAGTGATTTCATTGTTCGGCCATTGACGGTCTGTTAAGTCTACACGTTGATACATACGACGGTATTTTTTACTTGGATCAGCCAACATCATGAGAGAGCTCCTTATGCTGACTTGGGTACCGTAATCTTGGTTAAAGCGGTGCGTGGGTCAGCGGCATAGATTTTGTCTATTCATTGGGTTTTAGTGACAGTCTGGTTCAAACCTGAAATATGGTCTAAATATTGGTGGTTTAGCTCTACCAAATGCACTAAATACCTTACTTATAATTTAAAGTTTAATCCACTTATCCCGAAAAGTTTTTGCTATTTTTATGGATTTTAGTCGTATGTTAATAAAGATTTTCTTATAAACTTTAAGAATTGAAAAATATTTTCACTTATTCTAAATATTGTATTTTATATTTTCTTAATTTGGATATAAAGCGTTATTTATTACGTTCAATTGTGCCACAACTCAGTATATTTTAATAAACAATAGATCCAGTTGTTTTTAAAGATCATTGAAGACAGAGCCTCTTTTAAAGTTCAGCCCATTTACGCATTAAATTATGATACAGGTTGGTCAGTTTCATAACTTCTGCATGCTGATCACCCAGCTGCATTCTCAAGTTTTGAATACTCTGATCCAGATTAAACAACATATGCCGCTCTGCATCATCCCTGATCATGCTTTGTACCCAAAAAAATGAAGCAATTCGACAACCGGAAGTGATTGGCGTAACTTCATGCAGGCTGGTGGATGGATAAAGAATCATATCGCCGGCAGGCAATTTTACTTCGTGATAACCGTAAGTGTCTTCGACTACCAGTTCACCACCGACATATTCGTCCGGCTCGCTTAAAAAAACCGTACAGGATAAATCCGTTCTGAGGCGTTCACTGCTGCCGCGAATACGACGAATTGAATTGTCGACATGAAAGCCGAAAGATTCATTATTTTCATAGCGGTTAAAAAGCGGGGGAATAATATCCAGTGGAATCGCCGCCGATAAAAACAGAGCATGCTGTCCCAGCGATTCCAGAATAATATTGCTGAGATGATGAGTGAGTGGATGATCTTCAGGTAATTGCTGATTCTGTTTCACGGTGGCAGAGAGCGTACCCGCGGTAACCTTGCCATTGACCCACTCAATCTTATTCATCTCCTCACGGAAATATTGCACCTGTTCTTTGCTCAGTACATTTGGAATATGATGCAGCACGAGAAACCCCTGAATAATCGTCTTTTAAAAATAACATAGCCCCCATCAGGAGGCTATGCGGTTGCATTGAATTAATATTTAAAGTTGACTGCTAACACTGCACTACGGCCTTCTGCTTCAGTTGCATAGTGAGATGCATAAGCTTTAGTGAAATAACGTTCATCAGATAAGTTATTTACATTTAACTGCAGGTCAACGTTTTGATTTACGTTGTAACGTGCCATGGCATCATAGCGTACATAACCTGGAACATATTTAGTATTCGCTAGGTCACCATACACTTTGTCCATCGCAACTGCACCAGCACCGATTGTTAACGCAGGGGTTAGATCATAAGTGGTCCAAAGTGTGGCTGAGTTTTTCGCAACGTTAGGCATCGCATTACCGTTACTTGCATTTCCTGGGGTACAGACAACATTTGGTGCACGGCCAGTACAAGAGTTTCCATTATCGGTCGCTTCGCTATCTAAATAAGTATAACCAGCTGAAACTGCCCATTTATCAGTAAGATTACCGTTTAAACCAAGCTCAAAGCCATCTACCTTACTTTCACCAATGTTGGCATACGTAGTCGGTGTTAACTGAACTCGAGCATTCTGTTTTTCAGTACGGAAAATTGCAGCAGTTAAATTCAATTTGTCATTAAATAAGTCCCACTTAGTACCAATTTCAAATGTGCGGCTTTCTTCAGGATCGAGATTGCTATAATTTTCTGCAATACCTTCTGAACCATCACCTGAGTCAACACCTACAGGGTTGGCTGAAGTAGCGAAGCTTGTGTAAATAGATCCATTTTCACGTGGTTTAAAAGTAAGACCTGCCTGGTAAGTGAAGAAATCAGCGTCACTTGAAATGGTTTCACCTGAAGCATTGGTTTTTTGCTTGGTATCAAAGTCATCCCAACGCAATCCTAAGTCCAATAACCATTGCGGATTGAGTTCAATATTATCCAGTAAATAAATAGAAGCTGTTTCTGTGGTAGTGGTTGTTGTAGCTCTGTTGGCTGTACGAGCACCTAACCATTGATCACGTGAGTTTGGATTGGTTAAAGAAGTACACCATGCATCATTATTTGCACAATCACTGTTAAATCCACCTGTCGTGCTATCAGGGTAGCCAGGGTAGGTGGTTGAATAGTTACCTTTATCAGATTCTTGTTTAGAGTATTCAACACCTGTATTAAAGCTATGCTTTAAAGCACCGGTATTAAACTTACCTGCTAAAGAAAGTTGATCGCTAAAGGTTTCTGTATCTGTAATCCGTGAGTTAATACGACGCCATACTTTATTATTGAGTACGTTACCTTTTGAGTCATCAGGTTGCGTCCATAGATAATCATTTTTTGACTTGCTATAAATAGCAGTATTACTCAAAGTCAAATCATCAGTCAGATCATGTTCTAATTTAAGTGTACCAATCTGATTTTCCTGTTTTTGGAAATCACGATTTAATAAACCATAGTAGATGCCTTGTTTAACATCGATAGGTTTACCGACAGTCGCTTTTTTATCTTTGTCATAATTATATGGAACACCAGCATCAGGCGTATCATCAGATTTTAAGTAGTAATAGCTTAAAGTTCCACGGGTAGGGGTATCCAGACCAAAACTGATACTTGGCGCAATACCTACACGTTTATATTCAGCACCGTCTTTCTGACCTGCTTTTTCATTTTGATGACCCATCACAGCAACACGCGCTGCAATGCCATTACCGAAATCTTTGTTGCCATCTAAAGTGATGCGCTGGTAATTATCGGTACCTTGTGCGATGGAACCTTCTAAAGAGTCACCAGCTTTAGCTACCTTAGAGATCATGTTGATGCTACCGCCGGTCGTACCGGCACCGCCCATTGCAGAAGAAGAGCCTTTGGTCACTTCAACCTGTTCGACTGCGAACATTTCACGGTTTTGTGAAGTCGCGCTACGAACACCATCCAAATACATTGAGCTTTCAGAGTTATAACCACGAATAAATGGACGGTCGCCATTCGGGTTGCCGCCTTCACCCGCACCCAAAGTAATACCCGGTACAGTACGTAAAGCATCAGAAAGTGTAGTGACTTGAGTGTCTTCAATCAGTCGCTTAGAAATAACTGATACAGATTTAGGGGTATCTAGTAAGGGTGCAACAAATTTCTTATTTGCGGAATTATCTACTTTTAAACTTGGTGCCTGTTCAGCTTTAACTTCTTGATGAATAGTTTCGAGCTTGACCACATTTTCATCAGCCACAGCATTTACGGTTACAATCGAGAGGGAAGAGGCAATCGCCGATGAAACGAGTTTTTTACGTGATTTGATAAACGACATGTGGGAACCCGAAAAAAGCATAAAATTTATGTATGCGAATAATAATAATTCTTATTTAAATTAAGAATTACTTTTGGATAGGAAATGGCGATTTTAGTATTTATATTAATTGGCTTGATCAATGTTATAGTGTATCAAAATGTTTCTAAGTCAATGTATTTAAAATAAATCTGATTAATAGATTATTATCATTACTTTTATTGAGATTATTAGAGTTTAAAAATTTTGAAGAAAAGATAAAGAAAAGTTTACTAAAAACCCTATAAAAATCCATAAATGCAGATGAAAGAGATGATCTGTCCAGTTTGAGTAATCAATATATCTATTCTTATTTGAGGGAAGGGATATTTAATCAAAGAAAAATGAATTTGACTGAATAAATTTGATTATTACAGCATCAATAAAGACGATTCAAGTATTGTGTTTTGTATATCTGCAAATGTTGTCATATAATGTGGCACATTTTTATAAACCTGTTATTACCAAATATATAGAGGAAGCCATGCAAGTAACTTCTGAAGCGGTTTCGGGCGTTGCCCGTCGTTTAAATGTTTCTGTACCGACGAGCCGTATTAATGAGCAATTTGAAGCTCGTTTAAAACGCACTGCTAAAACTGCGAAGATCAACGGCTTCCGTCCAGGTAAAGTACCTGTAAACGTAGTTCGTCGTGAATACGGCGCTGGTATCTACCAAGAAGTTGTCAACGACATCATTCGTGACACAGTTTTCGAAGCAATCCAACAAGAAAAAATCAACGCTGTTGGTATGCCAAACATCGAAAAAACTGAAATGAAAGACGACGCTTTAGTTTATGAAGCTACTGTTGAAGTTTATCCAGAAGTTGAAGTGAAATTCGAAGGTCTGGAAGTTGAACGTAAAGCGTCTGAAGTAAATGACAAAGACGTTGAGAAGATGATTGAAAATCTTCAAAAACAACGTGCTTCTTGGGCTGAAACTAAAGGCATGGCGAAAAAAGACATGCAAGTGACTTTCGACTTCGAAGGTACTGTTGATGGCGAAAAATTTGAAGGCGGCGCTGCGCAAGACTTTAAACTTGTTTTAGGTTCTGGCCGTATGATCCCTGGCTTCGAAGATGGCATCATCGGTATGAAGAAAGGCGAAGAGAAAGTGATCGATGTTACTTTCCCTGAAGATTACCAAGCTGAAAACCTTGCTGGTAAACAAGCTCAATTCAAAATCAATGTAAAACTTGTGGAAAAACAAAAACTTCCAGAAATTGATGCTGAATTCCTGAAAATCTTCGGTATTTCTGAAGAAGATGGCGTTGAAAAACTGAAAGCTGACGTTCGTAAAAACATGGAACGTGAAGTGAAAAACGGCCTGCGTAACCAGGTTAAAGGCGCAACTTTCGATGCACTTGTAGCTGCAAACGAAGTTGAACTTCCATCTGCAATGGTTGCTCAAGAAATTGACCGTCAACGTCAACAAATGATCCAGCAGTTCACTCAACAGTTCGGTGCTCAAGGCGCGAAAGCGTTTGATTCAAGCATGCTTCCAGATGACCTGTTCAAAGAACAAGCTGAAAAATCAGTTAAACTTGGCGTATTGGTAAGCCGCATTCTTGCTGATGCGAAAATCGAAGTAGATCAAGCGCGCGTTGAAGCTTATATCGAAGATATGGCTTCTTCTTACGAAGATCCAAATGAAGTGATCGAATACTTTAAAAATGACAAGCAACAACGTGCTCAAATCGAAGCAGTTGTACTTGAAGACCAAGTTGTTGATCACATCCTAGCATCTGCTAAAGTGACTGATGCGACTGTAAGCTATGAAGACTTATTGAAAGAGCAACAAGCTCGTCAACAAGGCTAATTCAAGCTTTCCCTAAAAAGGCGCTTCGTGCGCCTTTTTTCATATTAGTAATTTCTTGACATATCTGATTTTCACAAAACTAATGCAAAAAATATGATGGAATTATTCGCGATTATTTTGCAATTTCATTGATTATCCCTCATATTGTGATTATGGATTAAGTCACAAAAATTTAGGAATAAATAAACCTATGTATGTTCCAACGATTGAAAACGCTTTAGTGCCAATGGTGGTAGAACAATCCTCTCGTGGTGAGCGTTCTTTTGATATTTATTCACGCCTTTTACGTGAGCGGGTAATTTTTCTGACAGGTGAAGTTGAAGACAATATGGCCAACCTGATCGTTGCGCAAATGTTGTTTTTAGAAGCTGAGAACCCAGATAAAGATATTCATTTATATATCAACTCACCGGGTGGTTCGGTGACTGCTGGCATGGCGATCTACGATACCATGCAGTTTATTAAACCGGATGTTGTGACTTACTGTATGGGTCAGGCAGCGTCAATGGGCGCATTCCTGCTTAATGCAGGAACTAAAGGCAAACGTTATTGCCTTGAAAATGCACGTGTCATGATTCACCAACCTTTGGGTGGTTTCAAAGGTCAGGCATCAGATATTGAAATTCACGCACGTGAAATTCTGTTCATTAAAGAACGTTTAAACCGTTTAATGGCTGAACATAGCGGTCAGGACTATGAAAAAGTGGCACGCGATACAGACCGTGACAACTTCATGACTGCTCAGCAAGCGAAAGAATACGGTCTTGTGGATGAAGTTCTAACGAAACGTCCATAAGTTTTAGAGATTGAGATATTGGAGTAAATATGTCCGAACATCCTCAAGGACAAAAGCATTGTTCATTTTGCGGTAAAACGCAGTCTGAAGTCGGAAAGCTGATTGCAGGCGAGGACGCATACATTTGTAATGAATGTGTGGACGTATGCTTAGATTTGGTTCAAACCAGTCAACAGGTCGAAACCAATGACTGGGCGAACCGTCCTTTGCCGAAACCGCATGAAATCCGTGCGGCGCTCGATCAATATGTGATTGGTCAGGACGTAGCGAAAAAGACATTGTCTGTGGCCGTATACAACCATTACAAACGTCTGAAAGTACAGACCCATGGTAAGAAAGCAGATGATTCCGTTGAAATTGCCAAAAGTAATATCCTGCTGGTGGGTCCGACCGGTTCAGGTAAAACCTTGCTGGCACAAACCCTTGCCCGTCTTCTGGACGTTCCATTTGCCATGGCAGATGCAACAACCCTAACTGAAGCGGGTTATGTGGGTGAAGATGTTGAAAACATTGTACAAAAGCTTTTGCAAAAAGCTGATTACGATGTCGAAAAAGCGCAAAAGGGCATTATCTATATCGATGAAATCGATAAGATTACCCGTAAATCTGAAAACCCATCCATTACACGTGATGTATCAGGTGAAGGCGTACAGCAAGCCTTGCTGAAAATGATCGAAGGTACGGTTGCTTCAATTCCACCACAAGGTGGTCGTAAGCATCCGCAGCAGGAATTCATTCAGATTGATACCTCGAATATCCTGTTCATCTGTGGCGGTGCATTCTCAGGTCTTGAGAAAATCGTACAGCAGCGTCAGGAGAAAGGTGGTATTGGCTTTACTGCAGAAGTCCGTAATAAAGACGAAAGCAAAAAGCTGTCTGAATTGTTCCGTCAGGTCGAAGCGACTGACCTGGTGAAATTTGGTCTGATTCCAGAATTCATTGGTCGTTTACCCGTGATTGCAACTCTGGATGAGCTGGATGAAGAAGCTTTAATGCAGATTCTGACTGAGCCGAAGAATGCATTAACCCGTCAATATAAACATTTGTTTGAGATGGAAAATGTGGACTTAGTCTTTGAAGATTCAGCACTACGTGCGGTTGCGAAAAAAGCGCTAGAACGTAATACCGGTGCGCGTGGCCTGCGTTCGATTCTGGAAAATTCATTGCTAGAAACCATGTATGACCTGCCGAGTCGTAGCGATGTAGGTACTGTGGTAGTCAATGAAGCAGTCATTAATGGTGAAGCTGCACCAGAATTTCGTGCTGAACGCCAACCACATGACGAGCCAGAAACAGCGGCAAAAGTTGATTTAAAGGTGGTGAATAGCAAATCTGCTTGATTGCTATTCGTCAGAAACGTGCGAAAACCCGGTGTTTTCGCACGTTTTTTATTTCCAAAAGATAAAAGCAGATGCTAATCTCAACATCTAGGCGTGGACGCCAAAAGCTATAAAAATATATCGCAAAGCACTTGCATACAAGAATAAAGACGCAGTGAGGGATAAGCATGCGTGGAGTCGCAATGTTGCTCATCGGCAGTTTGGCGCTGATGGGTTGTCACGGTAAAAAAGCCGTAGTTGAGCCTACACAGCCACTCAGCACTTTAAAAAATATTGATCTTGAAAAAAAACCGGGCTTCGTCGAACAGCATCGGGTGGGGATGTTTACGATTGGTGGCTGGGTTAACCAGAAACAGGGTAATCATTTTCAGGCAGTTAAACCTCAGCATGAGGATGCTGCAATCGTTTATTTATACCGCCCGGATTCCAAATGGAACCGTCAGGAAATTGTCGCTGCCAGCCTATTTATCAATCAGCATCGTATTCCGAGTTTATTGCATAATCATCATTACTGGATTGAGTTGCCTGCAGGTACTTATCGCTTGAGTACCAGTCGTCCTTTAGGTGCGTTGCACTTCCAAAAACCTAAGTATTTGGACTTTACAGTAGAAGCGGGTCAATCCTATTTTATTAAATATGATGAAGAAAATCTAAGCACCCGTCGTAGTGTTCCGGGGCCTCTGATGCTGATGCCGAGCAGTGTAGGCCTCAATGAAATTGCTTTTACCCAGTTAAAATCGGACAGTTTTAACTTTTTTGCACAGGATCAGGAAACTGGGAAAATCCGCAAGAAAGCCCAGAAAATTAAGGCAACTGAGTATGATCCATCTACAGATGTACAGTTAACCACACCGTTTAAACTCTGGGATCCAAGAACCTGGTAATTAATTTTAAAACTCCAATAAAAAAGCACCCAAGTAAGGTGCTTTTTTATCTAGCTTAAATTAGCCTGCAGCAGCGTCAACTACTGGAATCTTGCCAATCTTTGCTTGCCAGATTTTTGGAGCAGTCGCGTGTACAGATGTACCATTTACGTCAACTGCAACAGAAACAGGCATATCTTTCACTACGAACTTGTAGATCGCTTCCATACCCAGATCAGCAAATGCAACCACTTCAGCTTCACGGATTGCTTTAGATACGAGGTATGCAGCACCACCAACCGCCATGAGGTAAGTTGCTTTGTTGTCTTTAATTGCTTCAACAGCAGCAGGACCACGGTCCGCTTTACCGATCATGCCGTAAAGACCAGTTGCTTCTAATACCTGACGAGTGAATTTATCCATACGAGTCGCAGTTGTTGGACCTGCAGGACCTACAACTTCGTCACCTACCGGATCAACAGGACCGACGTAGTAGATGAATTTGCCTTTCAGATCAACAGGAAGTTCTTCACCGTTGTTCAGCATGTCTACCATACGTTTGTGTGCAGCATCACGACCAGTATAGATCGTACCGTTTAGAAGCAGCGTATCACCTGGTTTCCAAGAGTTCATTTCTTCTTGAGTGATGTTGTCTAGGTCAACACGTTTAGAAGATGAAGAATCCCAAGTAACTGATGGGTAGTCTTCAAGGCTTGGTGCTTGAATATGCGCAACACCTGAACCATCAAGCGTGAAATGTGCGTGACGGGTTGCAGCACAGTTCGGGATCATGCCGACTGGTTTGCCAGCAGCATGACAAGGATAATCTTTGATCTTGATGTCTAGAACAGTGGTTAAACCGCCAAGACCTTGAGCACCAATGCCCAATGCGTTTACTTTCTCGAAGATTTCGATACGAAGTTCTTCAAGTTTGTTTTGTGGACCACGACGAAGCAATTCGTCCATGTTAATTTCTTCCATCAATGCTTCTTTGGCAAGCATCATGGCTTTTTCAGCGGTACCACCAATACCGATACCCAGCATACCAGGAGGACACCAGCCTGCACCCATAGTTGGAACAGTTTTTAATACCCAGTCCACGATTGAATCAGATGGGTTCAACATTGCCAGTTTAGATTTATTTTCTGAACCGCCACCCTTAGCAGCAACAGTGATGTCTACTTTGTTACCTGGAACAAGTTTGTGATAGATCACAGCAGGCGTGTTGTCTTTGGTGTTCTTACGGCCAAAAGCAGGGTCAGCCAGTACAGATGCACGAAGCACGTTAGAGTTTTCAAGATAACCTTGACGTACACCTTCGTTAATCGCATCGTCCAGGCTCATGGTTAAATCAAATTTAACGTCCATGCCCACTTCAACAAATACGTTGACGATACCAGTATCTTGGCAGATAGGGCGGTGGCCTTCTGCACACATGCGTGAGTTAATTAAGATTTGCGCGATCGCATCTTTCGCAGCTTTGTTCTCTTCACGGTCGTACGCACGGCTCATCGCTTGGATGAAGTCTTGTGGATGATAGTAAGAAATGAACTGAAGCGCATCTTTAACCGATGTGATCAAGTCATCTTGCTTGATAATAGTTGTCATACAAATATCTCTTGAGCGGGCTGTTAGCTAGCGGGCTAAATTATAAGACAAATGAATCTGGTTGTGGGCGTTTTGCAGGGACATTGGCCAAAAGTTTATAGTTTAAGCAATAAGGCATATTACTTTGGCTGAAAGATTGGTTAAAAATGACCGGTTTTTGTCATATTTACTGTCATATTTCAGCTTAAAGTTTATTTGAATATAATTAAATTTATTATAAATATATGATTTTTATTAACTAATTAAAATTATGGAAATTTCATCATTGTCATATAACTGTCATAAAACTTTTACATAATGCGCTTATCAAATGAATGATGAGTTTTCTTTATGACCCTGACTAGTGTATTGATGGTAATTGCTTTTAGTCTTTATATCGCTGCTACTTGGTTCTACGGCCAGAAAGAAGATCAAGCTTAAGCTTTATCTTCTTTTTTACATTTTAAGAGCTAAAAAATTAGCCTATCTTCAAATCTTCAAATCT
>NZ_DCRI01000068.1:15021-15726 GCF_002324975.1 Acinetobacter sp. UBA1496
AAATCTTCAAATCTTCAAATTACCTTAATAAAAAAACAATATTTCAATCATCTTGGTCTTGCCACAACATGCCTGTGACACAGTTATTTTTCTTCATTACATTATTAACCTAGAAAAACCTAAAGCCTGAAAACCCTTACACACAGCCAATTTTTTAGGGCTTAGACTGAGGTCTCTCAACTTCTATAAATAGGGCAATTGTAATGAGTAACTTTAATACAAATGACATCAAAGAACATGCTTCAGTAATTGCTTCAGATGGTACTCAAGTTGGTAAAGTGGATCATTTAGAAGGTCAGGACAAGATTAAATTGACAAGAAGTGATGACGAGAATAATGAGCATCATCTGATTCCGATTAGCTGGGTAAGCGAAGTGAAAGATGACAGCGTGATCTTGAATAAAACAGCAGAAGATGTGCACAAAGAATGGACCACGGTATAAGCATGATCGTTGCCTGACTTATTCTGGTTTGGCTTAAATACTCAAACTGGATGTAAGTTTAAAATAGGCAAATCTGATCTGTTAAAGTGGTAAATGCCAGCCCGATCGGCTGGCATTTCTTTTGTGTCATCAATCTTTTTATTTTAATTTTATTTACTCATAGCGCGGATTAAGAACCTGCATAATTTTTTGAGCTAGATAATCTGTAGATGATAGAATGCCTAATGATTACTGAGAAAACTTATAAAATAGACCTATAAAA